>JADGDM010000022.1 GCA_016744905.1 Sulfurimonadaceae bacterium
AGATAATCTATACTATTTTATAGAGACTAAAGCCGGGGAATACACAGATGTGAATCCAGCGCGCCACAAGTTTTTTGCCTTTGATCCAACCAGCCTTTACAAACTTGCCAATGTCCTTAAAATGGACTTTATACAAGTCATCGTCATGATGGAATCTTGGCCAGATCTTGAGCATACGGTTAAAAATATTCGTACATTTAAAGAAAAACTTCGTATTGTTGTTTTGGATAAATGGGACAGAGAATTTGATGATCCCAATCTTTTAACTATCGACTCCAATGAGTTGCTCGCTTCTCGTTTGATTGACTACCTTCCCAATGTACCCGTTATTGCACAAAATGTAGGTATTGGTGAGGGTGAAATCATGGAGGTTTTAGTGCCTTTTGGAAGCTCTTTTGTTTACCGCCATGTAGGGGTTATTGAGCAAAAAAGCTGGAGAATTGTCGCGATATATCGTAATCGTGAGCTGATTATGCCAACACGTAGACGCATGATTCAGCCTAATGACCTACTTGTCTTAGTGGGTGAACCTACAGTGTTGAAGTCCGTATACCGTGCTATTAAACGTGAGTTAGGACAGTTTCCTGAGCCTTTTGGTACCAACCTGTATCTCTTTATCGATATGTTAAAAGATTCAGATGAAAAAAACTTAAAATTGGTCCAGCGCGCTCAGTATGCACATCGCCAGTTTAAACACTCACTTATCATCAAAATTTACAATCCAAGTAACCTTGCGACATTAGAAACTATCTTCTCGTATAGAAGTGACAATGTCATCATTGATGTCTGTTATGATGCTATAGGTTGTGATCTTGAGCCGATGATTTTGAGTGATATTAAAAAATACCATGTTGGTTTGGTTATGGTTTCACGTAAACTGTTCTCTTATTCAAGGATGAGAGAGCTTCTTCATGAATGTAATGTTCCCGTTCTTAAAATTGCAAATAGGTCGTTTTCAAAACTGAGAGATGTTTTGGTTGTTGTTAATGATAACCGTGATTTAGAAAAGGTTTCAACCACTGTTTTTGATATTTCTGCACAACTTAGTTTTAACCTTGAATTGTTTAATAATCTCAGTGAAGAACAAGAGGTAAAAGTAGATATCAAAGAAAATTATAACAACCTCTCAACTATTTTTTCTAAAAATATTAAGATTACAGAAGTAGAAGAAAATACTATCAGATATCTTCGTAAAAGAGACAACTTCTTACAGTGTTTGCCTTTTAGTGAAAAGATACTTATTAACCCATTTATGTCGCTATTCTCTACTGATAGTGAAAAACTTTACACACGTTTGGATGATTATCACCAAATATTTATTCCCGTACAGATATAAAAACATTTTTTAAGCCAATTTCAAGTATTATCTATAGATATAAATTGAATAATTATGGACTAAAAAATGACAGTAAATATCGATCTTAAAAAAGAAATAGACAACTCTTATGACATCACTATTGATGCTCTCCCAACCATTAAAATAGACAATAAAGTAGCTATTATCACCAATCCAAAAGTCTCTGGACTTCATCTTGGATATTTACTTTCACGTCTTGAAGCAAAAGAACTTTATATTATTACAATTCCAGATGGTGAAAACTATAAAACACTCTCTCAAATCGAAAATATCTTAGACAGACTTTTTGATCATAAATTTAATAGAAAATCAACTTTGATCGCTTTTGGTGGTGGTGTGATTGGTGATATGACAGGATTTACGGCGAGTATTTATCAACGTGGTATTGAATTTATTCAGATACCGACCACATTACTTTCTCAAGTTGATGCGAGTGTCGGTGGCAAAACAGGTGTGAACAATGATTATGGTAAAAATCTTATTGGTGCTTTTCATCAGCCGCAAGCAGTCTATATCGATCCATATTTTCTCTCAACACTCCCTGCTCGTGAGTTTGGAGCAGGTGTTGCTGAAGTTGTGAAAATGGCGGTAACATTTAACGCTGAGTTTTTTGAATTTTTAGAAGACAATGATCTTCGTGATTCTAAAAACCTTTTAATCGCACAACAACGCTCAGTCGAAACCAAAGCCTGGGTTGTTTCTCAAGATGAAAAAGAGAAGGGTCTGCGCGCTGCACTAAACTATGGACACACGTTTTGTCACGTGGTTGAAAATGAGACCAACTACACTACCTACCTTCATGGTGAAGCGGTAGCTATTGGAATGATGATGGCAAATAAAGTTTCTGTTGAACTGGGCTGGATGAGTCAAGATGAAGCAGACCGAGTAGAAAATGTATTGAAAAAGTACGACCTTCCGACAACTTACCAAATCCAAGATGTAAATGCTTTTTACGAGGCATTTTTCTTAGATAAAAAAAGTTCGGACAGCAGTATTACTTTTATTTTTGCTAAGGGTATTGGTGGAGTTGAAATTACTGATAAGGTGCCAAAAGAGACAATTATGAAAATTCTTAATGAGTATAGTGTCTAAATGAAAGCTCTATTAAGCGCGCTCCTACTGTGCTCTAGTCTTCTATTTGCGGATACTCCAGTAGCAGAGGTTATTGCGCCTGAAAATAATGTCACAGCTGAAGATATCAACGAAACCCAGATCAGTTTAATGTTGGAGCGTCAAAAAGTTGTCCATCAGTATGAGATGCAACTGACACGTGTTGAGGCAAAACTCTCTAGTGAAAATCTTTGGACAAAAAGCCATAGTTCTTACCTTACCTATCTGGATTCAAAAAAAGAGTTAGAGACGATTAAAAAACGTATTGTTTTTCTTTCAAAACATGGTGATAGTATTGATTCGAGTAATGAACTCAGCGCGCTGGAGTCTAAAGAGAGTATCTTAGATGCGCAGTTGACTCTTCTTAGTGGAAAAGATCAAACACCATTCTCATCACTATTAAATCCAAAAGATATTGGTGAAACACCTGAAATTACCAATCCTCTTGACCTTTTTACGGGAGTTTCATTTAAAAAACTTCTACGTGAAAACTTTGAGACTTATCGTGATCGTGAACGTTCTTTGGTGCAAACCATTAACTTCTTACGTCAAAGAACCAAGATATTAAAAGATTTAGCACAGTTGGATGAAAGTAAATATACAAGTATTTATAACCTTTCTAACATCAAGTTAGATCGTTTTGAAGCAGCCTTAGATACAGTTAAATCAACGGCAGTTGTTTATGGACAGCATGTTGAGGAAGTTGAGCTAAAAGTTGAAGAGCAGATGAAAGTTCAAAGTTACAAACTGCTAAATATCGGAATTATTGTAACCGTAGTTTTTGTTCTTTTCTTTTTAATGAATCTAGGAATTAAACGCTATATTACAGACAATGAACGTTTTTATATGGCAAATAAATTTCTTACCTTTGCCAAGTTTGTATTGATAGTACTCATCGTTGTTTTTAATTATATGGAAGATGTTAGTTACTTTATCACCATATTAGGTTTTGCCTCAGCCGGTATCGCTATTGCGATGAAAGATTGGTTTATGTCAGTATTGGGATGGTTGGTTATCATCTTTGGTGGATCGATTCATGTAGGTGATAGGATTCGTGTTGATATGGATGGTATTAAGTACGTAGGTGATGTTATGGATATTTCACTACTACGTATTACACTCCTTGAGGACATCACTTTAACCACCGTGTATGAAAACCGTAGAGCTGGACGTATTTTGTTTATTCCAAATAACTATATCTTTACGCGTATGATTGCAAATTACTCGCATGACTCTTTAAAAACAGTGTGGGATGGGATTGATATCAATATTACCTTTGATTCAAATCATAAAAAGGCAGTACATATTGCCAAAGAAGTAGCGCGTAAGTACTCTAAAGGATATACCGATATCACTCGTAAACAGTTAAATAAACTGCGTAATAAATACAGCTTGAAAAATACCAATGTAGAACCACGAATTTTCTCACTTCCTGAGGATTATGGTATCAAAATTAGTACCTGGTATTTGACCAATGCTTACGCAACATTGACCTTACGTTCAGTGATTTATGTAGAAATTATTGATGAGTTTAATAAAGCAGATGATATTCAAATTGCTTACCAAACACAACAACTTAATCTCTCACGGGGGAATTCGATTAAAGCCTCTGTTCCTTCTTCAGATATGGAGCTGGTATGAGACAAAAAGTCTATTTTAAAACCTTCGGATGTCGTACCAACGTCTTTGACTCACAAGTAATGATGTCAGGTTTAGAAGATTTTGATGTTACTGAAAACGAAGACGAGGCAGATGTTGTTGTTGTAAATTCATGTACCGTCACCAATGGAGCTGATTCTCATGTGCGTACTTACATTAATCAAGTTGAGCGAAATATTGGAGCTAAGGTCTTTTTAACAGGCTGTGGCGCGCACTCAAAGGGTGAGAGCTTATTTGAAAAGAACAAGGTCTTTGGTGTTTTTGGACAATCCGAGAAAAAAGAGATCAATACTCTACTTAAAAAAGATAGCCGTTTTTATCAGATCGGTGATCTGGATTTTATAGATGACTCCGTAGTCGATGATTTTGTGGGTAAAAGTCGTGCCTTTATCAAGGTTCAAGAGGGCTGTAATTTTCGTTGTTCATACTGCATCATTCCAGCTGTTCGTGGAGATGCACGTAGTATAGATGAAGAACTTATCTTAGATCAGGTTCGTCGCTTGGGTGAAAATGGTTTTGGTGAGTTTATTTTAACGGGTACGAATGTAGGCTCTTATGGTCACCGTGAGGGTCGCTCTATTGCGAGTTTAATGAAAAAGATGAGTCAGCTTAAAGGGGTTCGCCGTATCCGTGTGGGTTCAATGGAACCTATTCAGGTCAGTGATGAGTTTAAAGAAATTTTAGATGAACCATGGTTAGAACGTCATTTACACATCGCAGTTCAACACAGTTCAGATGATATGTTGCGTATTATGAATCGCCGTAACCGTGTTAAAAGTGATATTGAACTCTTTGAGATGTTAAATGATAAAGGTTTTGGATTGGGGACGGACTTTATTGTAGGACATCCTGGTGAGAGTGATGCATTATGGACAGAGGCAATCGAAAATTTCAAAGCCTTGAAACTCACACATTTACATGCCTTTACTTACTCCAAGCGTGATGGAACACCTTCTGCTGAAATGAAAGAACAGATTAATGGAAACATTTCTAAGGCGCGCATGCAAGAGTTAGAAAGTATTGTAACTCAAAATAATATAGCACTGCGTCAGTCCATAGAGAAACAAAATATCCCTCTTGAAGTTTTAATCGAGTCTCAAAAAGAGAACCTTTTTTATGGATATGATCAATACTTCAATAAAATTACTGTTGAAAGTAGTGATGACTTGAATGGAAATTGGATGAGTATAGAGAACTATGAGATTAGAGAGAAAAATAATTATGCCAAACTTTAAAGGTAAATTTAGCGCTCTGTATATCTCTTCGGGGATACTGATACTACTTTTTCTTTATGCTTTTTTACGTGATACCACCTCTTTAGCAACATTAGCAAAGGTTAAAGATCTTCTTTATGAAAATAAGGTTGAGAAGATTGTGGCCAGTAAAGAGTATGTCTATATTAAAACTTCTGAGAAGACGTATAAAATCGCCTCTTCTCAAGTAACCCCACGTATGTTTGCCCATGTTACGGTTGAAATTGATGATAGCACCACCACGATGAAAATGTTTTTTATGTTTTTCATCTTTATAGTCATATTTTCACTGATTTTAAATATTTACAAAAAACGTGCTGATTTTAGATTGGCTGAGGGTTCTAACGGGTTTTGTGGAAGTTCTAAAGAGTCCCACAGTGAAAGCATTATGGCAGTGAAATCTGATGTCTCTTTTGCGGATATCGGTGGAATTAGTGATGTAAAGATTGAACTTGAAGAAATTATCGATTTTTTAAAAAATCCCAATCGCTATAAAAGCTTTGGAGCGCGCTTACCTCGTGGTGTTCTTTTAGTTGGACCTCCTGGTGTGGGTAAAACAATGATTGCGAAGGCAGTGGCTCATGCCGCTGATGTTCCGTTTTACTATCAAAGTGGGGCTTCTTTTGTTCAAATATATGTTGGGATGGGTGCAAAGCGTGTACATGACCTTTTTGCTGCAGCACAAAAAAGTTCACCGGCTATTATATTTATTGATGAGATTGATGCCATTGGTAAAGAGCGTGATGGGTCTAGTAATGATGAGCGTGAAGCGACCCTGAATCAACTTCTAACTGAGATGGATGGTTTTGAAGACAGTAGCAATGTTATTGTCGTTGCGGCCACCAATAAAATAGAAGTATTAGATTCTGCACTCTTGCGCGCTGGACGTTTTGATAGACGTGTTTTTGTGGACCTTCCAACACCGTTAGAACGCGAATCTATTTTAGAAAAATATCTCTCAAATATTCCACATAGTGTAGAGATCAAAAAAGTAAGTGATATGTGTGTTGGCTTTAATGGAGCCTCATTAGCTGCCCTTGTCAATGAAGCAGCACTTTTATCTTTACGTGAGGGTGATAAAGAGATTACGTATAAACATTTTCAAGAAATGAAAGATAAGGTACTTTTTGGAAAACGTCAAGTGGCGATTTTAAGTGATAAACAGCGCGCTTATCGTTCTTTATATCAAAGCGCTAAGGCACTGATAGCTACACATTTTGATCTGAATTTTGAAAAAGTAGTACTCAGCAGTGATGTGATTAATCCTCCTGTGAATGAGCCTCTTTTAAAACATGAAATTTTAGAACATATGCAGATGCATTTAGCCGGTATTTGTGCTTGTGAACTTCGTTTTGGTGAACATGCAAGTACAGCGGCTTCAGATGTTAAAGAGCTTAAAATAAAAGCAAGAGAGTTGATTGAAGAATTTGCTATGGGGGAACATTTTATAGGTAAAGAGAGTGATATCGAAGTACTTATAAATACCCAGCGCGCTGAGACCAAAGAACTTCTCTCTACTATGTCTGCTGCACTAGATAAGATAGAAGTGAAGATGAGTGAAAATGAGTGTGTCTCAAAACTTGAAGTCAAAGAGATTATCAATGACTTTTTATAGTGGTTTTTCACTCAAAGACGATATCTTAAATTTTGAGCAGTTTTTAAAGCCTAGTGATCTGACACTTTGCGGTTTCTCTTACGGGGCAATTAAAGCTTTTAAAGAAGCACTTGAAACTTCAAAACGTATCGATACCTTACAGCTTTTTTCTCCCGCTTTTTTTCAAAATAGAGATAAAAAATTTAAACGTCTTCAACTGATGGCCTATAAAAAAAATCAAATAGCGTATACTGAACAGTTTATTGAAGCTTGTTTTGCACCACTTGAAGTGGGTAATCATACTCTAAATGCTTCAAATGAGAATGAGTTAGAAGAGCTTTTAACCTTTGTATGGGATGAGAGTGACTTAGAAAAGCTCATGCAAAGAGGTATAAAAATAGAAGTCTACTTAGGCTCTGAGGATAAAATTGTAGATGCAAATATAGCATCTGAATTTTTTAGAAAGTATGCAACTGTCTATTATATCAATGGTGCAAATCATTTTTTACAAACCAAATAATAAAGCAATTAAAGGAAAAATATAAATATGAGTAAAAAACTAAAAATAGGTGTAATTACCGCAAGTGACCGTGCAAGTGCTGGAATCTATGATGATATCTCAGGTGTAGCTATTCAAGATACGATGAAAGATTATTTGACTTCTGAGTTTGAAATTGAGTACCGTTGTATCCCAGATGAACAAGATATTTTAGAGAAAACGATGATTGAATTGTGTGATGATGCGGATTGTTCTTTAGTTGTAACTACGGGTGGAACAGGCCCAGCACTGCGTGATGTAACACCAGAAGCGACTGAAAATGTTTGTCAAAAAATGATGCCAGGTTTTGGTGAATTGATGCGTCAAGTAAGCCTTCAATATGTTCCTACCGCTATCCTCTCTCGTCAAACCGCTGGTATTCGTGGTTCAGCATTGATTATCAATCTTCCAGGAAAACCTAAGTCTATTCGTGAGTGTTTAGATGCGGTATTTCCAGCGGTTCCTTACTGTGTCGATCTTATTGGTGGTGCGTATATAGAATGTGATGAGAGCGTTATGAAAGCATTTAGACCTAAGAGTAAATAAAAAATTTAATTTAACTCAAAGTAAGACTTGATGTATAATATAAAATTATATATTAAGGGACTGCTTTGAGAGATTTCTACCTACTTTTACTCCTTCTTTTTTTAAGTGCCTGTCGAGATAACAGTGAAATCACTGAACCACCAATAGAAAATCCTCAAACACCATCCATTGTTATTATGGAATCAGAAAGTAATACTACAAACCTCTCTTGCATCAATAATTTTGAAACTTTTTTTAATGCTGAACTTAATGGCTGTGTGGCTTGTCATAAAGAAGGTGGTGTCGCCATCAATGCGAATGCACAGTTCCTACTATTTGATAATGATCCTTACGCAAACTATGCATCAATGAAGTCCTATTTAGAACACTCTTCTGCGTTGTTTTTAAGTAAACCAACAGGTCTCAATCATCAAGGAGGTACTTTTATCACTCTTGATTCAGCAGAATATCAAAGTTTCGAGATTTGGATGCAGAAAATTAACGATGAGACATGTATCAAAAGTGAAAATTCAATTCTTGAAAGTAGTTACTATCAAGGAACAACACTTTTAAGTTTAGAAGCGACGTATAAAAAAGCTTCTCTTTTATTACGAGGAACTCTACCTAATGTAAATGAGGTTGACCTTGTGAACATGATGCAAGGAAAAGGTTTTGATGCATTTTTAATGACCAGTGCGAATGATCAACTTTTAGTGAAAAAATATCTCAACGAAAATACTCAAGCGACGGAAATTTTAGACTCCTATCACTACCCAGAACTCACCAAACGTTTTGAACTCAGTATCATTAAGGATACTGCAGCATCTGTTGCTTATAACGAAGCGCTCATTCAAAATGCACCCGCTGATGAGTTAGAAACTAAACGATTACTTGCTGAAGTTGCTGGTGCAGAGTTGGACACCTCATTTTCAGAGACACAAGATGCATTGGTTTACGAACCTTTACGTCTTATTGTTGATATTGTCAGTAATAATCGTCCTTATGGTGAGATATTAACGGCAGACTATATGATGTTAAACCCTTACAGTGCAGGTAGTTATGGATCAACACTCAGTTTCAGTGATATGGATGATGTGGAAGACTATAAAAAAGGAAAAATTAATAAATACAATTTTTATTATCTTGATAATGATACTCCAGTAGGTTTAGACTCTAAAACTTATGATGCCCTACCTGTTGCAGGACTGTTGACTTCACCAATATTTCTAGCGCGCTACCCTTCAACGGCGACGAATAGAAACAGAGCGCGCTCACGTGCGGTATATAAACTTTTTTTAGGCTTTGATATTGAATCACTGGCCATCCGTTCCATGGACCCTGAAGAGCTTAAAAAAGCAACCAATCCAAGTGACAGCAATAGCAGCTGTTATGCTTGCCATATTGTAATGGATCCCGTAGCCGGTGCTTTTTATAACTGGGGTGACAATGGCCATTTTAAAGAGCGCGCTTGAGTAGACTCTTTACCTGAAACCTATGTCTCAGAAGCACTCTATCATAGTGGCGATGTCTGGTATAGGGATAATTATATAAAAGCGGGTTTTGAAAAAGAGATCATGCCAACAACCCAAGAGTATGGAGAAGTTGCGGGAGAAAATGATGGAGTAGTGTGGTTGGCAAAAAAAATTGTGGCGGACAAGCGCTTTGCTGGTGCGACGGTTATGTTTTGGTGGCGCGCCATTTATGGTTCAAAACTAAGCAATAAACCAACCGTTTCAAGTGACAGTGATTTTGATAAAAAGCTCTCAATTTATAATCAAGAACAGCAAGAGATTAAAGAGGCAGCCGCTGTTTTTAGTGCAAGTAATCAAAATTTAAAAGAGATGTTTAAATATATGATTTTAGCACCAAGATTTCGAGTACTATCGGTTGACGACAGTGCGCAGACTGACTTGTTAGAAGATGTGGGGATTGGTAGACTTTTAAGTCCTGAGGCATTAAATAATAAAATCAAGGCAACAACAGGGTATCAATGGAGTCTGTTTTGGGATGAAAAACAAGATGAGTTACTGCGTAGTTATTATATGTTTTATGGGGGTATTGACTCTGATGGCGTGAGTGATAGACCTTTAGAACTCAATACCTTGATGTCAGCGGTAGTTGAGAGGATGGCAAATGAGATTGCTTGTCCGATTGCAATTAAAGAGTTAGATACCACTGTTGAAAATAGAAATCTATTTTCAGATATTAATCCAAGGTTAGAACCAATCAGTGACGCCAATATATTAAAAATAAAAACAGAGATACAAAACCTACATAGTAGACTTTTAAAGGAAGAACTAAGTCTCAATAGTGTTGAGCTAAATGCGACGTATAATCTTTTTTATGAGATCTGGAATGAGCGTAAAAATTCTGTGAATAAAGATAATTATTCGATTGTTTTAGCCCACGATGAAGTAGAAAACCCTGATGGTAAATATGGTGAATTTTGTTTTTATAGTCCCGTAGTACGTTTTGATGAAAGTGTGTGGGTTGATGGCGTGATTGATTGGTCTAAAATCAATAACCATCAAAGTGACGCTGACTCTCCCAATACACTCTTAGGTGTCTTTATCTCACCAGAACAGACTATGCGCGCTTGGATAGCCGTTTTAACATACATGTTAAATGATTATAGATTTGTAGTAGAGTAGGGAGTTATTATGCAAAGACGAGATTTTATAAAATTGTTAATGAGTTCATCTCTTATATCTCCTTCATTATTGAATGCAGGTGAAGCTTTTACGCCTTATACAGGAGAACTTTTTATAGTGGTTCACGCCAATGGTGGTTGGGATATTAGTAGTTTTTGTGATCCTAAGGCTGATCCATTAATCAATAACTGGGCGAAGACTCAAAGTATAGTGAATACTACTTCACAAATCAAATATGCCCCTTTTGCAAAAAACGCTAATTTTTTTGAAACCCATCATCAAGATATGTTGGTTCTAAATGGAATAGATACTCAGACCAATGCACATAATGCAGGTGTCCGTCATATGTTTAGTGGTAGATTTGATGAAGGTTATCCAGCCTTTGGTGCATTGTATGCCAGTATCAAAGCACCGAACCTTCCATTGAGTTACATCAGTAATGGGGCATATAATTACACCGCGTCTTTGAGTAACTTTACCTTAATGCAAAATCCAACTTCTTTGGGTAATTTAATTGATACCAATGCTGCTCCTTATGGCAGTGCAGGTTTTCATCATAGCGCTCAAAATGATATCATTAAAAAGTATTCAGCTGCACGATTGGCGCGTGCGCAGGTGAATACCAAACTCTCCCCTAGACTGAAAAAAGCAGTCGACAGTTTTGCACAAGCTTCTCAATCAAAAGAGGAACTTTCTTTGTTGAAAAATTATCTTCCTTCGGCTGAAAATTTGGTACCTATTGTTGATGCCAATGATAATTATAATCCTTTACCTCGACAAGCGCAATTAACTTTAGTCGCTATGAAAGCAGGATTATGCTCAACTGCTGATTTGAGACTTGATGGTTTTGATACGCATGATAATCATGATATTGAACATGGACTGGCACTGAGCAATCTTAGTGATGGTCTAAACTTTTTATGGACGGAGGCGGAACGTTTAGGGATCAGTGATCGACTGACTGTTTTTGTTACCTCAGACTTTAGTCGTACGCCTTCTTACAATGACGGAAAAGGTAAAGATCATTGGCCCAGTTCAAGTGCTATCTTTATAAAGAAAAATGCTTCATGGGGAGGAAAGGTCTTTGGAGCGACGGATGATAATCTTGGCGCGCTGGCAGTGGATCAAAACATCGTACCCAGTGCGGGTGGAATTATTATCGAACCACGACATGTTCAAAGTGCATTAAGAAGCTTAGCTGGAATAGATCAACACGCGTATTCTCAGAAGTTTAACTTAGATAACAGTGATTTAGATCTTAAAAATATATTTTTATAATTTATTTGGAAATTAAAAGTAATTATTTGAATAACAAAATTATTTTGTATTTAAAATTTGATTATTAAGTTTTATTAATAGATTTTAAATTTGATTTGTCAAATAAAATCTATTTTTTTATAAAATCGGCTTCTCTTCCGACATGGGCTTCTAACTGTATCAAATCTTCATCACTATGTCCTTGCCAGTCCATAGTGTATTTCACACCCTTGTCTGTAGCCCACATCATGACATGATTATGGGTTGCAATATTTTCACTGAATTTTACAGTTTTCGAATGAATAGTTGTTTCTCCATAACAGGTACAAAAGTATGTTTTACCATCTTTAACTTCGGTATATGTTCCTGTTCCACGAATACCTGCAGTCATGTTTTTAGTTTCAATAGAGTGTTTTCCTCCACCACCAAAAACAGCAACCACGCCCCCATCAATAATTTTAAGTACACGTTCACTACTACTTTTCTTCAACGTGAATTTACTTTTTCCCTTACTCATAAAAGCATCTTTACCGATGTTAAATCTTAAATGAGACCCTTTTGTTGTACTGATAATGTCACCCGCTTGGATACGAGTTTTATCTGTTAGCGGATGATTATTAACACGTATATCTCCATCAGATACAATTTTTTGATCATTGGCTAAGAGAAGTGAAAATAGAGATAATGAGCTAATAAATAGGGCACTTTTAAACATGCTAATCCTTACGTTTTTTGAAGTGGAATTATTATATCATAAGCACATGAATAACAAATCAATATTTCTTATAATTGTTTTCTTTATTTTTTTACTACTGAGTACTTTAAGTTTAAATATATACACCATGGTTGACCCTTTTTCCAAGAGTATTCAAGCACAGATGTTTAAGTATCATGGTACCTCTAAAGCGAGTGATGAGATTACTATTGTTGATATCGATACAAGATCCTTACACGAACTCGGCCAGTGGCCTTTCCCAAGAGATTATATGGGGAAAGTTTTGGAAAACTTAACGGCAGCAGGTGCGGGTATCATCGGGATAGATGTTGTTTTCTCTTCCCCTGATCGACTCTCTCCTAAAACTTTTGCAGCACGCTTGAATTTGGAGGGTGATTTTTTTGATAGTGATGCTTATCTAGCAGAAGTACTGAGTCGTACCCCTACGATATTAGGTTATTTTTTTGATTTTGAAAAAAACAATTATCAAAGTGCACCTTTTTTACCTATAGAAATAATAGCGGATAAACCTCTTGATAGTTTAGATAGCATACCTGAAGCGATAGGGGTAGATAGAAGTATTGATATTATCTCCTCTGCAGCTTATTCTAGTGGTTTTTTTAATGTTTTAGAACATACCGCTATTTATATCAGTAAGATGCCTTTAATAATTAAATTTGATAAGGGATACTATACATCTTTGGCTTTTGAAATGTTGCGTATTGCTTATGGTTCATCTAGTGTGCATCTACATTATGATGATGTGCTTAAAGGTGTAGAATTAGGTGATTTGAGTATACCTACAGATGCTTTTTCAAGAATCAATTTAAACTATAGAGGAGAGGGTTTTACTTATAAGTATCTCTCTTTTGTGGATGTGTACAATAATGATTTTAATAGTAGTGATATTGAGGGGAAGTTTATTCTTATTGGCACGTCTGATTATGGCTTAAACGATAGAGTAAACACACTTTATGATTCTCAAATGCCTGGGGTAGAAGTACACGCAACGGTGATTGACAATATATTAAATCAAGATTTTTTATATACACCAGAGAATGCGCATGTTATAGTCATTCTTGTTATTTTTGCTTTTACACTACTCTTTGGATTCTTTTTTTATAGAGTCAGTCTATTATTCAGCTTTTTATCTGCTCTGATATTTTTATCTATTTTGGTTTATATGACCTACTTCTCGATGTTTGAGTATGGCATAATTTTTGATATTTTTTATCCCATTATATCTTTGTTTTTTACACTCCTTTTTCTCTCCCTAAGTAAGTTTTATGATGAAAATCAGCAAAAATCTCTCATTCGTGATAAATTTTCTAAAAAAGTATCCAGTGCTGTTGTGGATGATATCTTAAAAAATAGTGCATTGAATTTTGAAGGTGTTGATAGAGAATTGACTATATTCTTCAGTGATATTCGAGGCTTTACTCCCTTGTCTGAGAAACTCAATGATTCGAAGAAGTTAATTAAACTTTTAAATCGATATATGGAACCAATGATTGATGATATTATTGAACATAAAGGGACGGTTGATAAATTGATTGGTGACGCGGTAATGGCGTATTGGAATGCACCTACAAGATGTGAAAATCATGCTGAATTTGCAGTAAGCAGTGCATTGTCACAACTCGAAAAACTAGTAGAATTAAATATTGAGTTAAAAAAAGAGTTTGATGTTACGATAAAAATAGGTATTGGTATTCATACGGGTGATTGTGTGGTCGGTGAAATGGGTTCTCATGATAGATCTGATTATACAATTATTGGCGATAATGTAAATTTGGCCTCACGTATTGAGGGACTATGTAAGAACTATGATCAGACATTGCTTATCTCTAAAAGTACAAAAGATTTATTGGGGGATGAATATCTGGCTACAAAAATTGACAGTGTCGTTGTTAAGGGAAAAAGTGAAGCGGTGGACATTTATAGTGTTAAGAGACGTTAAATCTACTTTTTAACCTTTAGCTAATAATAAAATCTTATAATATCTGCAATTAATATGATTAAAGGATTGTAATGAATAAATGGTTATTTCCAATAGTCGCAACTGCTGTTCTCTTTATGGGTTGTGATGATATTAGCGAAGAAGAGACCGTTTCTGATGATGGAGGAACTCTTGGACTACAAATACATCATCAAGGTGAAGCATGTTTAAGTTGTCATAACAGCGGAGGATCGCAAGATCCTGCTTTAAGTGCAGCAGGAACAGTGTTTACTGATGTAAATGCAGATAATTCAGCAACAGCACTTTATGCAGTGGGTTATACAATGAGAATTATTTTAGAAGACAGTGCAAAGACAGTGATTAATTTTAGTGCTGGTAATGGTAGCGCCAATTCTAAAGTTTTTGCTTCAACAGCAGTTAGTACAAGCTTTACTGCGCAGGTTGTTAATGCAAGTGGAACGGTTGTTAATAGTTCTGGCCTGGCTTCTCATACAAGTGCTCAAACTAATTGTAACAGTTGTCATACCAGCTCTGGAACCAACAGTGCACCAGGACGTATCGTTAATTTTGATATTTCAAATAATTTAACTGTCGTAGAAGATGATACAGGCACAACAACGACACCAGAAGCAAATACAACGACTACTGTAGTGACACGTTCATTTAGCACAGATGTTATGCCACTTTTTAGCTCATGTACCAGTTGCCATAGAGTTGGAGAAGAAGATTTTGTTGCCTCTTCGGATGTTACTATTACCTATAATAGTTTAGTAAATCACAACCTATTTAATACAACAACACCTGAGAATTCATGGTTATTATTAAAAAATGATGGTACAAATTCACATTCTGGTGGTGTAAATTTTTCAAAGACTTCAGATGCATATACAACGCTACGTGACTGGATAGAGCAGGGCGCTCTAAATAACTAAAGATTAAATACAAGGAATAAAAATGAAAAAAATATTATTAACATTAATGCTTATGGGTTCACTGTTTGCAGATGTAAAAGTAGGCGATAAGGCATTAGGTTTTGATCTTCAAGACTTTAGTAAAGAGAAATCATATACGATGGACTCTTTTAAGGGAGAAGTTGTTCTTCTCAATATCTGGGCGAGTTGGTGTTCAGGTTGTAAAGAAGAGATGCCAGAGTTCTTTGAACTGCAACGTGAGTACAAAAGTGGTTTTAAACTCGTCGCGATAAGTATTGATAAAAAATCAAAAGATGCTAAGAAGTTTTTAGCTTCAGTGGAGAAAAAACTGGGTTATGAAACACCATTTATTGTCTTACATGATAAAAAGAAATCATCTGCAAAAGCATACAAATGTATTGGAATGCCTTCTTCTTATTTAATTGATAAAGAGGGCGTTATTCAAAAAGTCATTGTAGGTAGTTTAAATGCTAAAGATATTGTTGCACTTAAAGCAGATATTGATACATTACTAAAATAATAATTTACTATGGCATTTTTTGAAAAGGTTTTAGAAGGTAAGGTGATGAGTACCTCCCTACTCATCCGTGCCAATGTTACCAAACGTGTTCTTTATGAGGCGTATAAAATTGCCACCGATTTCGAAGCGCGCTACTCAGCGTACAAAGAGGACTCATTCCTCTCAAAAATCAATCAAAATTCAGGTTTAAAGAGAATTGAATGCAGCAAAGAAGATAAAGAACTATTTTTCTCTTGCATTGAGTGCTCAAAAAAAAGTGATGGACTGTTTGACATTACTATGGGCGCGCTGAGTCATGGTGCTTATCACTTTGGTTTTGCAAATGAGAAGCTGGCCTCTGCTGATGAGATCTCTTCTTTAAAAAAGTTAGTAGACTATAAGATGATTGATATCAATGATGAAGGTATCTATCTTCAGAAAAAAGGTATGCGTCTTGATTTAGGAGGTATTGGTAAGGGTTATGTGGCTAAAAAAGTAGCGCAATATCTTCTGCAAAATAGAGCGACCAAACTGCTTGTCAATGTAGGAGGTGAGATTGTGACACAAGGTAAGTCTTATAGACTCTCTGTAAAAGACCCTTTTAGTGAAAAGAATATGGCACATATTTCTACTTCAAACGAGGCTACTTCTATTTCCACGAGTGGAGATTATGAACGTTTTATAAACTCTAGAGAGCATCATCATATTTTGGATAAAAAGAGTGGGTGTTCCGCCAATGGATATAGCTCTATGACACTCCTTCAAAATGGACTGAATATTGATTTTCTTGATGCTTACGCTACTGCAATGTTTAGTGCAACACCAAGTGCGCTTAATAAGTTCTCACATAAACACAGTTTTTCTAGTATCACTATCAATAAAGAAGGTGAGCGTAACTTTATTAATATGGATGTTACCAACTTAAAAGCGGTAGATATTTTATAATTAGTCTAAATTGAGTTTAATTCCGACTGGACAGTGATCACTGCCTTCTACTTCATTAAGGATAAAAGCATCTTCTAGACATTCACTTAAATCTTCGCTGATAAAGAAATAATCAATTCTCCATCCTACATTCTTTAAGCGCGCCCCTGAGCGGTACGACCACCACGAGTAAGCGTCTACTACATCACCATGAACATATCTGAAAGTATCAACGTAACCATGATCAACCAACTTATCCATCCATTCACGCTCTATGGGCAAAAAACCTGAAGTTTTAGAATTGGCTTTCGGATTTTTAAGGTCAATTTCTTTATGTGCAGTATTAACATCGCCACAGATAATAATGGATTTACCCTCTTCACGGAGTTTCTCACAATAGGTCAAAAGGTCATCGTAAAATTTCATTTTGTAGGCCAAGCGTTCATCATTTTTTTGACCATTAGGAAAGTAGATATTAAAGAGAACAATGTCCCCATAGTGTTGTTCACAAATACGTCCTTCATGATCCGTATCTATCTCAATATTATTTACTGTATGGTCTGGCTCAAAGTTAGAATAGACTGCCGTTCCTGAGTATCCTTTTTTTTCTGCACTATGGACTTGACGGCTTAAAAATTCATGATCAAACAAACCCTCTGGAATTTGCTCTTCTAGCGCTTTAATCTCTTGGAAACATAAGATGTCAGGTTTTCGCTCATCGACCCATTTAAGTGCCTCTTTGTTACCTACAGCACGTATTCCATTTACATTCCATGAGATTATTTCTACTGATCCTGTCATTTTAAGCCTTTTAAGTTTTAGTAAAAGGATTTTACCTTCTTTTTGTGAAACATTTCTGAGTTGGATATAATTCTAAAAATATTAATTTAGGAATAATTTATGAGTGAACACAAAGAATTTAACGACCCAGCAAGTATCTCTAATAGAACGGCGCAAATTTTACACCCTTTAGCAAAATTAGATAAGTCCAGCGCGCTGGCATATATCATCAAGCGAAATAGTGATGGGCAAGCCGTAGTCATTACTAAAACAAAAAAGAGTGCTGATACTCTTTATAAGTTTTTAAAAGAACAAGAGCTTAATGTGGCTGTCGTTCATGGAAATAGTAGAATTGATCATAAAGAAGAGATGATCAATTCATTTAAACGTGGTGATCTAAATATCTTTATTACTACAGATATGATTTTAAACACTTCTGGACTGGAAGACTTGGATTGCATTATTAGTATTGATTTACCACTAGATGCTGAACAGTATATCAATCGTCTTGAGTCTCTTAATAAAGATGGACTTTCTGTTATTTTATTTTCTGAAGATGAAGAGAAAAGTTTAGCAACTATTGAATGGTTGATAAAAGCTGAAATAGAGCAAACGGAGATAGAAGGGTATTTACCTAGTGCTTACAGTGATGAAGAGAGTGTCGTTCAAAAAGACAAGGTGAAAAAACCACGTCATAAAAAAAGTAAAAGTAAAAGTAAAAATAGTAAAACAGAAGAAAAGAAAAAAGAAGAAGATTTAGAAGGTTAAAGAAGTTTTAAATAGCATATACTGATACCACCACCGCCAATGGAAAATGGTATCAGTTATCTGATTATGCGAAAGTAATTTCAGAAACGTGGTGTTTAAGACCAAGTTCTTCTACGCTACATCCAAGTGCCAGACCTAGCATTTGTTGCATGTGTAGTACTTCCATTTTAACATCACGACCCATTGCGTGAGATGCGTGATCGTACTGAGTATCAAGTTTA
Organism: Sulfurimonadaceae bacterium; assembly: GCA_016744905.1. Taxonomy (GTDB): domain Bacteria; phylum Campylobacterota; class Campylobacteria; order Campylobacterales; family Sulfurimonadaceae; genus BB10. The sequence goes on from JADGDM010000022.1 coordinate 18,744, forward strand.
AGGTGACATAGAGGACATGGTGTTACCATGAAGTCTGCATTACCATCCATTGCGCCTTGAAGTGCTTTACCAGTTAATAGTGCAGCAGTTTTTGGTGCTTGAAGCTCTGCGTGGAAACCACAACATTTGTTCTTTTCATCATAATCAACATTTTCACCACCACAAGCAATGATAAGATCATCAAGTGAAGTAGGGTTGTAAGGATTTTCCTTCGTTTTATGAGACTCATTTTGAAGCTCTGAAGGACGGATATTGTGACAACCATAAAATGGTGCGATGTTAAATTCGCTTAATGGTTTAACAACCATCTCTGAGATTTTATCCAAACCAAAGTCATCAATCAGTGCATATAAGAAGTGAGTGATTTGTGATGTACCTTTGTACTCTAAACCAACTTCTGCTAACTTCTCATTGACACGAGCTTTTAGTTTTTCATCATTATCAAGACGATGTTTAGTCATCGCTGTATTTAGTTGACATGTATTACAGATAGTCACCATAGTCATACCACGAGATTCTGCGTAACAGATATTTCTAGCATTAAGTACTAGAGATAAAAAGTCATCATAATCTTGAAGATGAGAAGCTCCACAACATGATGCTTCACTTAGTTCGATCAGTTCGATACCTAGTTTTTCAGCAACAGCGTACGTAGACATAAGTTGCTCAGGTGTACTCTCTTTTGCTGTACATCCTGTAAAAAGTGCGTATTTTAATTTTCCCATTATGATCCCCTAGTACTTTGACACTGATGATGATTTAATTAAAGCTTGAATCTCATCTAGTTTGTCTGATTTTGGCATATTCCATGGAAGAACGATTTTGCCTTTTTTGAACATTTTAAGTGCCACTGGTACATGTTTAAGTACACCAATATTACCCTCAGAATAACGTACTAATTCACCCTCATCAAGTAAACCATGTTTCTTAATAGAGTGTGCAAAACCAACTGCATGACGCTCAGCCACACCATTGTTACGAATATTTCCATCTTGGAAAAGCATGTTGTGTAGTTTGGTAATTTTTTCAATTGGATTGATCTCTTTTGGACATGCTTCCGCACATTCAAAACATTTAACACAATCCCAAACACCTTGTCCTGCTTGACCAAGTTCTTCAAGACGTTCATGGTGTGCATCGTCACGAACATCTGCTTCAAAACGGTAAGCCTTAACAAAAGCTGCTGGACCAAAAAAGTCTTCATTGAGTTCAACGACTGGACAAGCGTAGTGACAAGCACCACACTGGATACAAAGGTCTGCTTCCATTAGGTTTTCAGATTCATGAGGAGATACCGCACACTCCATCTCTGGATGCTCATCAATATGGCTGATTAGGTATGGGTGAACCGCATTGTGTTTTTCCCAGAAATCAGATTTATCAATAATCATATCTTTAATAGAACGTTTTGTACTTTGTGGCTCTAAAACCAACTCATCACCAAAAATATTGGTGAGTTCATGAGCATTCATTTTACATGCTAAAGTAGCTTTTCCATTTACTTGAACGGCACACGCACCACAGATACCGTGACGACAACTTCTTCTATAAGAGAAGCTTCCATCATGATCCCATTTAATACGGTCCATAACGTCAAGGATTACCTCTTCTGAAGTAACATCCATCTTATACTCTTTATAGTAAGGAAGATAGTCTGTATCAGAATTGAAACGAAATACTTTAAAAGTTACACTTTTTGTTGTTACTGAATTGTTTTCCATCTTGACTCCTTAGTAAGTTCTAGCTTTAAGTTCATGTTTGCCAAGAACGACATCCATATACTCTAAATCGATATTTCCATCTTTATCCATATAACCCATCGTATGTTTCAAGAAGTTTTCATCATCACGTGTGTCGAAGTCTTCACGGTAGTGCGCTCCACGACTCTCTTTACGCTCTAGTGCGCTTTTTACAATAAACAGTGAGTAATCAAGCATATGACCAAACTCGATAGCTTCTTGTAATTCAGTATTGAATATTTTTGATTTGTCATCAATACGGATATTTTTATAACGTTCACGAAGATCAGCAATATTTTTCATTTGAAGTTCTAAGGTCTCGTGTGTTCTAAATACACCAGCATTATCTGTCATACCTTGTTGAAGTTCTGTTCGCAGATGAGGAACGCGTTCTGTACCATTGTTCGTAAGTACCCATTCAACTTCATCAAGCATAGTTTTTGCATCTTCTTGTGTAGCGACTTTAAGTTCGATACCATCAAGATCTTTAACCATAGCCTTACCAACATAACGTCCAAAAAGAAGTGCTTCAAGAACAGAGTTTGCACCTAAACGGTTTGCACCGTGAACAGAAACACAAGAACACTCACCAGCAGCGTAGAAACCTTCTACGAATTCTGTGTTGTTTTTACGAACATGTCCATCAACATCACAAGGAATACCACCCATAGAGTAGTGTGCGGTTGCAGAGATTAAGATTGGCTCTTTAATCATATCAAGACCTAGGAAAGTAATTGCAAGATCACGTAGCTCAGGAAGACGTTCCATAATCAGATCTTTTCCTAAGTGAACCAAGTCAATATAAACCGCATCTTTACGAGGACCTACACCACGACCTTCACGAATCTCTTGGATAATTGCACGGGCTACAACATCACGAGAAGCAAGTTCAAGTGCGTTAGGTGCATATTTTTCCATAAAACGTTCGCCTAGAGAGTTCAGTAGACGACCACCTTCTCCACGTGCAGCTTCAGAGATAAGAACACCATTTCCAGATAGACCAGATGGGTGAAATTGTACAAATTCCATATCTTCTAATGGAAGACCATGGCGCGCTACAATTGAAAGGCCATCACCTGTGTTGGCATGTGCATTTGAGTTGATCTTGAATGAACGTGCGTAACCACCAGTTGCAAACATAACTTCTTTAGCATTGAAGATTGCTTTTTCCATGTTGCGGATATTAAATGCTGCAACACCATAAGCTTTTCCATCTTTATAAAGAATATCAGCTGCGTACCATTCATCCCAAAAATCAACACCTTCACGAAGTGCTTGCTCATATACTGTTTGTAAAAGAGTCAAGCCGGTTCTATCTTTTGCATAACAGGCACGAGGAGAACTCTGTCCACCAAATGGACGTTGTGCGATCATACCGTTCTCTTGTCTACTAAATGCAGCTCCCATACGCTCTGCCCAACGGATAGTTTCTGGAGCATGTTTACACATAAACTCAACAACATCTTGATCCGCTAGATAATCACTACCTTTTACGGTATCAAACTCATGTAGTTCAACACTGTCTTCAGCACTAAATGCGGCATTAACACCACCTTGAGCAGCTCCAGAGTGTGATCTTAGAGGGTGTAGTTTTGTAATGACAGCAACTTTTTTACCAGACTTTTGCAGTTCACGTGCCGCAGCACTTCCTGCAAGACCAGCACCAACGATGACGGCATCATAGGTATGAATTGGAATACTCATTCACTTTCCTTAAATATATATTGGGTTAAATTTTCCCGATTTTACATTAAAGTCGCTGTTGAGGAGATAAAAAATGTTTGTTGTGAGGGTAAAAGGGGGAGATGTAACTATCGCATATTACGAATAGTTACACTAGAAATATAGAGGATTTATGCGTGTTCAGCCAAATCACGAATTTGAGCAATTTTATTACGTCCACCTTTAAGTGCAACTTGTAAAATTTCTTTTGCTTGAGTGATTGAATCATCTAGTGATTTATTACCTGGTTTGATGGCAAACCCACCACTAATGGTAACAGAGATAGTAGATCCTTTTGGTACTTTAAAAACAGTATCTTCAACACTTTTACGAATAAGTTCACAATCATTATAGGCAAGATCTTTACCTTTTCTAGAAAGTACTATAGCAAATTTATCATAATCGATACGGGCGAGCACATCTGTATGTTGTTGATGTAGGGACATCATAAAACCGATCTTTTTAAGTACTGCTTGTGTGAACTCTTTTGGTAGCTTTTTGTCCATTGTTCGTAGATTGTCTACTTCAAATACACACACTCCTGTAAAGTTATTGGAACCTTTGAGCTTTTTATTTCCATACTCATGTAATAAACCTTTATAGTTATTCACACCTGTAATTGGATCCATCATGGCTGGATTTTCGCTTGTAGTAGGTTTTCTATTCATTCTCTTAGCTATAGCTTCAACGTCATGTGTAATTGGTGAAAAATTTGCTAAGTCAAAATCAACAGCGTAAAGAGAACGGATATCTTCCGCTATTTTGCTTAATTTTCTCGAGTACCACATAGTAATCATCAACATTCCAAATACTAAAACAAAAGAGATGGTAAGTAGTGCTTCTACTTTTTGTAAAAAATAAGCATTATTGTTTTCCATAATTTGATCTATGTAATTAATTACAGACCACTGAAGACGTTTCATCTCCTCTTCTCTTTGCGGTAAATGCTTAGTGCTGGGATCATACCATGCATTTGCGGCCTCAGTAAACTCTACTGTGAGCTCTTCTAGGTGATCAAGTTCTTTAAAGTAATCATCTTTTTGTCCAAAAATATATTGAGCAGTTACATCATAATTAAAACGCTGTTTTAGGCGATCAACTTCATTTACAAGTTGGGTGCTTTTCCCACGTAGTTGAATACTTGAAAGTTCAAGGTCTTCTCTCCCAAATGAAACAATTTTCTCAACGAGTATCTTTTGCATTTTTAAAATATTTATTTTTTCAAATGAGGTATGTACCTCTAAAATAAGAAGAAATAATACGATACCTGTAAAAGTAAGAAAAGCCAATTGTGAGCTTAAATTGTTAAAGACATTTTTTATAGATATAAGCATGGTGGATCCTGTTCGTTGTATTAGTATTTTTTATTATCGTCTTAATATAACATTTCTAAACTACTTTCTTGCTATAATTTTACAAAAAAATCACAAATAGGTTATATCTAGTGAATAAAGAAGACTTTTTTATATCTCAATTTTCAAAAGCATCGATGAGAATTGGTGATGATGGGGCTATTGTAGATAAGTATGTTTATTCGAAAGATGCTTTTTTTGAAAATATTCATTTTAAAAGAGCCTGGCTTAGTTTTTACGACATCGCTAAAAAAGCGATGCTGGTAAATCTCTCTGACGCTATTGCTATGAATGCTGTACCCCGATATATTTTACTCAGTGTGGCACTGCCTGGCTCATTAAATAGAAAAGATATTGCAGAGCTAGCGGATGGCTTTATAGACACTGCTGCCTTGTATAATATAGAGATAATTGGTGGCGATACGATATCAAATACAAAAATAGATATTACTATTACTGTAATGTCTGAATTAATAACTAAACCTCTCGAACGCAGAGGTCTTCGTCATAATGATTTAGTGGCGTACACAGGAACATTGGGTGGATCTAAAAAAGCATTGCGCTACCTTCTTAATGGAGGTAAAGCCCATACAAAATCAAAGTTTCGACATATCGAATTACGTGGATCCTTAATCTCAAACGCAGCGCGCTACTTGAGTGCAGGGATGGATGTATCAGATGGTTTGATGAGTGATTTGGATAAACTGTCGAAAATAAATCGGCTTGGGTTTCATTTTAATAGTAAAATGAATAAAAATACAATCTGTAGTGGAGAAGAGTATGAGATGCTCATCTCTTTTTCTCCCAGAGAGCGTAAGACTATGAAACGTAGAGCGCAAAAAGAGCGTGTAAAGTTAAATATCTTTGCGAAAGCTGTACGTAAAAAACATATTAATAGCTGTAAAGCAAATCACTTTTAAAAGGCAAACATTGGATAGATTTTATTCACTTCAACACACCCCTATAGAGTTTCATTTTAGACAAAGTCCACGTGACTTTGTAGTCGATGAGATTCCACTTTATCCATTTAGCGGAGAAGGTGAACATTTTGTATTTCAGTTGCGTAAAAAAAACCTTACAACATTAGAAGTTGTAGGGATGCTTTCAAAGCATTTGGGTGTAAAATCTAAAGAGATTGGTTACGCTGGATTAAAAGATAAAAATGCACTCACAAAACAGTACTTTTCTATCCACAAATCATTAGAAGAGAAGCTAAAGACTTTTGAAAATATTGGTGTGAAAATACTAGAAACCACCTATCATGATAATAAGATAAAAACAGGTCACCTTCAAGGAAATCGTTTTTTTATTCGTCTTAAAAAAGTGACGCCTCTCGCTGCTAAAAAGATGGATCAAGCGCTTAAAGAGATCAAGAAAAAAGGGATGCCCAACTTTTTTGGCTACCAAAGATTTGGTATGTTTGGTGACAACCATATTATTGGTGAAAAGATCGCTAAAGGCGAGAAGAGCGAGCGTAATAAAAAACTTAAACAAATTTATATTAGTTCATATCAAAGTCATCTTTTTAACCTATGGCTTTCAAAACGTCTCGAGATCAGCGCACTGGTAAATAGCTTTGAAACTGAAGAACTTACGAACCTTTTAAATATGCCAAGTGAAAAAATAGAAGTGCTTAAAAAACAAGAACACCCATTTAAAATGCTACAAGGGGATCTTTTAATGCACTACCCTTATGGACGTGTTTTTTATCATGAGGATGAAGAAAACATCCAGCGATTTAATGAGCGTGATGTCTCTATCACTGGCTTACTTTGTGGTGAACGTGTAAAGCTAGCTCAAGATGATGCGTATACAATTGAAAAGCAATATGATGATGAAATTAATGCAGATGGTGTTCGTCGTTATGCGTGGATTTATCCCACAGAGATTGAAAAGAACTATAGAGAAGAAGAAGCTTGGTATGAGTTACATTTCACACTGCCAAAAGGTGCGTATGCAACAGTACTTATAGAAGAACTTGCTAAAAGACCACTAAAGGAACATTTAAATGACTAAAAGACACTTCACCAGCGCAATATCTCAATCATTTGGAAAATTTGCCTCAAAAGAATTTAATCCACTTTTTCAAACCTTTGTGAATGTTTGTTATGTGAAATTGATGGGATTGAATATGGATGAATTTGCTCCATACAATACATATCCCTCTTTAAATAAACTCTTTACAAGACACTTTACTAAGCCACGTGAGTTTAGCAATGATGATAAAGATTTTATCTCGCCATGTGACGCATTGATTACGGAGTTTGGTGATATATTAGACTCTACTGCACTTCAAATCAAAGGGATGAGTTATTATGTAAATGATTTTTTAGGTTCTGATGTGAGTGTCGAGAAAAAAGCGAAGCTTAAAAATGGTCAATTTATGAATCTTTATCTCTCTCCTAAAGATTACCATCGCTACCATATTCCAGCAGATATGAAGATCACTAAGGTCGTACATATCCCTGGAAAGTTTTATCCGGTGAATATTCCAACCTTACGTAAAAAAGTAGATCTATTTAGTGAAAATGAACGGGTTGTAATTGAGTGTGAATTGGCAAATGGTAAACTGATGTACATGGTACTGGTTTCTGCACTTAATGTTGGAAAAATGGTGGTAAACTTTGAACCGAAAGTGAATACCAATTCAGAAATTAGAACACCACAAGTATACACATATGACAATTTAGAACTTAAAAAAGGTGACGACTTTGGCTGTTTCGAGATGGGCTCAACCATTATTATTTTAAGTGAAGAAGCTGTTTTTGATATGAATTTAACTCTTTTTGAAAAAGTACGGTACACTCAAAATATTGCTCGGATTAAGTAATTTAAGAGCAAAAACTTTTAAATAATATAAATTTATGGTATTATTCTTTTATCAAACAATAAAAGGACCATAAATGGCATATACAGGTACAGTGATCAATGTTAAAAATTTAGTAGCAATGAGTTGTTTCGGACGGATTAAACCAGATGAAGGTGGAAGAAGTATATTTGTGAGTGCAGTGAACTGTGATGAGTTTAAACTCGAAAATGGAATGCATGTTTCTTATGACCTTCAAAAAGGAGTACGTAGTAATTTTGCTATCAATGTAGAGGCCACATCTTAAAATTGAAGCATTACATACTTAAATATGGCTAAGTTAGATATATCAAGTTTTATTGATTTTTTATATCTAATTTAGCTAAAAGTTTCCCCTCTTCTTCATAAATTTCTATTTCAGAATTGACAGGATGCTTTTGACGATTTAGAACCCCTTGTACGGAGTGAAAAACGTGTTGAAACTTTTGAAACATTGGGGCAATAATATAGTCAATATGATCTCTCTTACATAGCTCAGCTAGGGCTTCAACCAAACAATAATAAATTGTTTTATTGATACGTCTTTGAATACGATAGCTTTTCATCATCTTTAAATTTTTTTCTAAAACATCTTTGGACTCTTGATCTAGGGTCGTTTTGGTTTGTGCGCGCTCAATCATCAGATCAATTTCTTGAGTTATTTTATTAACAGACGCCTCTATTTTCTCTTCCAAATTTGAACAAAGTTTGTGTGCTTCATCTATTAGTGTCTCATTATCTACACGTTTATTGAGTGCATCATAAACATACTCTTTATCTTCGATATAGTCATGATTCAGTGCTTGATAAAGTTGATAGACGATATGTAAATAGACATATTTATCCTCTTTATTGTTGTCAAATGAGATACCGGTGTGTGAAATAATGGCTTTGGGGCCAACATATTTTATCTGCATAACGCACTCCTTATGGGAAAATTATAACACAGTGCAATACATTTTAAAGAAATATTGCTTTAGTGTATAATTAGACAGATTTAAATACGTTTGGAGTCAGACATCTTGAAAATTGATAATATTAAAAAAGTAGGTGTTGTTTTGCGACCCTCCACCCCAGAATTACAAGAGATGTTTTTTGAAGTAAAAGCAATTTTTGAAAAATACAAGATTGAAGTTCTTATTGATAACAGCAGTGCTTCTATGATAGGACTGATGGGTCAAGAATTTAACATTATGTGTACAGAGATTGATATATTGGTTACACTCGGTGGTGATGGAACTTTAATATCTGCAGTTCGTCGATCTTTTGATTTTCAGATTCCAGTCTTAGGTATTCATGCTGGAAAGTTAGGTTTTTTGGCAGATCTGGATTTTAATAATTTAGATGCTTTTGTTCAAAAACTCCTTATTGGTGATTATCGTGTTGATGAGCGCGCTGTACTTGAAGCAATGATTAGAAGTAAAAATAAAGAGACACGTATTGTCGCTTTTAATGATATCGTTTTAACCCGACCTTCGATTTCAAAGATGATACATTTAGAGACCTTAGTCGATGAAAAATCTTTTAATACCTATTATGGTGATGGTGTCATAGTCTCAACGCCTACGGGTTCGACTGCGTATAATCTCTCTGCAGGAGGACCTGTGCTTTTTCCTTTAACCAATGTTTTTGCACTCACACCTATATCTCCACACTCGTTAACGCAAAGACCTGTGGTTCTTCCTGGTCATTTTGCTATTAAGGTGATTACACCTGAGCCTAGCGCGCTGGCCGTGATTGATGGACAAGATATGTATGAGTTTGGTAAGGGTGATGTGATTGAAATGCGTTTGGCTTCTAAAAGTGCACTACTTATTCATGATAATGATTTTAACTATTTTGATGTTTTAAAAGAGAAATTAAGTTGGGGTGAGTAATGATTGAACGTTTTTATCTTAAAGAGTACCTATCTTTTAAAGAGTTAGAGTTAGAGTTTGACAAAGGTTTGGTTGTTTTTACAGGCCCCAGTGGTAGTGGTAAGTCTATACTGATGAACGCAATTCTCAGCTCATTTGCGCAAGCTGACGCTGATGCTGCGGTGTGTGAATCTAATGTTAATTGGACCATTGATGAAGATCAGTTTGGAATTGAAAATGAAAGCTTGAATATATTTAAGCAAGTACGAAAAGAGAAGACACGCTATTTTGTAAACAATCAAAGTGTCTCTAAAAAATCTATTAAATTACTCTGTCAAGATTCACTGCGACATCTCAGTCTCAAAGATTATAGTGACTTTGATAGTGCAAATATGTTGGATTTTTTAGATATTCGTGTGGGCCTGAAAAAGAAGAATTTTCCTAAAACACTCCTAAAGTATAAAGAGAGTTATATCCGTTATAAAGAAGCTCAAAAAGAACTTCATAAGTTAGAAGATGAAGAGAAAAAAATTATTGAACTTAAAGAGTTTGCTCAGTATGAGATTGCAAAGATTGACGAAATTGGACCAACTACAGGTGAAGATGAAGAGTTGATGCGTATTAAAAAAGAGCTTTCTAAAAAAGAAAAAATTTCAGAGCAACTTCAAGATGCGAGTAGTGTTTTTAATTACGAGCAGCAAGTCAGTAGCGCGCTGGAGCTTTTAGAGATTGACAGTGCCTTCTTTGATGATGCAATGAATACACTGCGTAGTGAGTTTGACAGTGCCACAGAACGTATGAATGACCTTGAAGATGTAAACGTGGAAGAAGTATTAGATCGTATAGAAGCAATAGCAGGACTTCGTAAACGTCATGGAAGTATAGAAGAGGCGTTAAATTATAGAGATGAACGTTTGAGTGAATTGGCGCGCTATGAAAATATAGAAATTACTAAAGATGATTTAGAAAAAGAGGTTAAATCACTACATCGAGTCGTAGATGAATTGGCACAAAGTATCTCTTTAAACCGTCTTGATGAGATTAAGAGTATGACAAAAGATTTAAATGGCTATTTGAGTCTTCTTTATCTACGTGACGCCGCATTTATTTTAAGCCAAGGAGAACTCACTGTAAGTGGTTGTGATACCTTAAACTTGGAACTGCAAGGGATAAGTCTTCAAAAAATAAGTGCGGGAGAATTTAATCGTTTGAGATTGGCACTACTGGCACTTAAAACAGACTCTATGGGCGATAGCTCAGGCGTATTGATGTTAGATGAGATAGATGCGAATCTTAGTGGAGAAGAGTCTATGAGTGTGGCTAAGGTGCTGAGACATCTCTCTGCTAAGTTTCAGATATTTGTGATCTCTCATCAGCCACAACTTACCTCTATGGGAGATCAACATGTTTTGGTTTATAAAGATAAACACTCGCAAGTTAAGATTTTAAATAAAGAAGAACGTAGTGCAGAGATTGCGCGTATGATCAGTGGTGAAGATGTGACGGATGAGGCAAAAAGATTTGCGGATGAATTATTAGTGAGAGCCGAATGTGTTTCGTAATTGCGGTTGTTATGAGTGTGTTTGCACTTAATGCATTTTTAGCACAAGAGTATCTCCTCGGATCCAGCTCAGTGGTTGTAGCACTATTTTTTATTACTTTAATGGTACGCAATATTTTTGCAGTGAAAAAATTAAAAGAAGAGAAGAAAAATGATAATTGATACCCATATTCATCTTGATGATGAGCGATATAGAGATGATTTAAATCTTGTGTTAGAGCGCGCAGTTGCAGATGATGTGCAGCGTTATATTATTCCAGGCGCTGATCCAAAGACATTAGATCGTGCAGTAGAAATTAGTGAAAAGTATGAACATGTTTACTTTGCAGTGGGAGTACATCCTTATGACGCAGAGAATTTTGAAACACTAGACTTTGAAAAATATGTTCATCATGAAAAGTGTGTGGCCATTGGAGAGTGTGGTTTAGACTATTTTCGTCTTGAGGGAAGTGAAGAGGATATCGCTGCTGAAAAGGCAATGCAACGTGATGTCTTTACTCAGCAGATTAATTTAGCTAAAAAGTATAACAAGCCTCTTATTATTCATATCCGTGATGCCAGTAATGATTCTAAAAGTATTTTATTAGAAGAAAATGCAGGTGAAGTAGGGGGTGTCTTACACTGCTTTAATGCGGATGAACAACTTTTATCTCTCAGTGAACAGAACTTTTATTTTGGAATAGGGGGTGTTTTAACCTTTAAAAACGCTAGAAAATTGGTTCAAGTTCTGGATAAAATACCTAAAGATAAGTTACTTATTGAAACTGATGGTCCGTATCTAACGCCTCAGCCTCATAGAGGAAAACGTAATGAGCCTGCTTATACAACTTTCGTAGCTCAAAAAGTATCAGAACTCCTTGATATAGACTATCTAGATGTTTGTAATAGTTCTACATATAATGCTCAAAAGCTATTTAATATTAAGTAGTATTAGATAGGTAAATCCTACAGTGAATTAGTCTTTGAGCAGATTTTTAGCTTTTTTTGGATAAAATTAAAGTCCTAAAATCGCAAGGAGAACTATTTGAGAGTACTTTTATTCCTATTTTTTATATATATTTTTAATGCTCCTGCTGCACTTATCTTTGAACCAAACCATCAAAAAGAGATTGATCTTTTAAAAGCATTTGATATTGACCCTGCTTTTATCTACGAACCTCGTATGAATAAGATGAAAGAACAAAAACGTACCAAATATCAATACAAACATTTTTTTCAAGCGATGGATGATGCCTACCTTTACATTCCTATGATTAAAAATATTTTATCCGAATCAGATATTCCTGCAGAATTTTTATTTTTAGCGATGGCAGAATCAAATTTTTCTACCAAAGCATACTCAAAAAAGAAAGCTTCAGGCCTCTGGCAATTTATGCCTTATACCGGTAAACGTTATGGACTTAAAATTGATGAGTATGTAGATGAAAGACGTGATTTAGTTAAATCTACCGAATCAGCAGTTAGATATCTCAATGTTCTTCATAAGCGTTTTGGAAAGTGGTACCTAGCGGCGATGGCGTATAACTGTGGAGAGGGAAGACTTTCACGCTCTATTAAAAAGGCAGGAAGTGACGAACTTGAGGTTTTACTTGATGAGGATAAAAAATATTTGCCTCGTGAAACACGTAACTACATCCGTAAAATTGTTGCCTTGGCACTTTTAGGAACGGATGAGTCATTTTTAATTAACAGTGAGTATGCCTATCTTTTAAACCGTGCTAATGCCTATTCAATTGTAAGTATTGAAGTCCCTCGTGGTGAAAGATTAAGTCGTGTGGCAAAGATATTGTCTATGCCATTGAAAGATTTAAAAAGTTTAAATCGCCATCTTAAGTATGATTTTGTGCCACCGTATGCAAAAGCATATCACCTGTATATTCCCTATATTAAGCTTTCAGAATTCAAAACAAAGTATAAGCCGTCAAATATAAATGCGCTTTACTATGTACATATTGTGAGTTCAGGAGACAACCTCTCTGCACTTGGTAAAAAGTATCATGTATCGTATAAGGTTATTAAAGAGTTTAATAATTTGAAGTCGAATCGTCTCTCTTTAAAGCAAAAATTGATTATTCCAAGCGCACGCTTAGACTATAAAAAGAAAAAGAGAATAAAAAATGCTTATGTTGTCAAATCAGGTGATACCTTAGAATCTATTTCTCGACGATTTGGATTAAGCATCAGTAAATTAAAACGAAAAAATGGTCTAAAAAATGATCTGATTCGCATTGGAGATAGATTAAGTGTTAAATAAGATTGTTCTAACGATTCTACTGGCAACGCTAATAACGGGTTGTAGCACTCGTATGAGTAAGTCCTACCAGTCTAAACATGTTAAAGCCCGGACACAGACACCCAGTAGTATTTCATCACAACCTAAATCAAATATACCTAAAAAACAGTATTCTCATCCAACGATGAAGCCATATACGGTGTTGGGTAAAAAATATTACCCGACCATAGTACGTGTTGGTGATGAGTTTAATGGGATTTCTAGCTGGTATGGACCTAATTTCAATGGAAAATTAACCTCTAATGGTGAAATTTACGACATGCACGCCATGACTGCTGCGCATAAAACACTGCCTATGAATACGATTGTACGGGTCAACTCTTTAGACAGTGGAAAATCCACTATAGTTCGTATCAATGACAGAGGCCCTTTTGTAGGAACGCGTATTATTGATCTTTCAAATGCAGCTGCCCATAAAATTGACATGGTAAAAAAAGGAACGGCAAATGTCCATTTAGAGATTTTAGGCTTTCAAGATGTTGGTCAAACAGAAATCGGTGATATTAGTGACTTAAAGAAAAATGGACCGTCTGAGGTCTACCTTGGTTCTTATGCTGTACAAATTGCTTCATTTTCTAAGATGAGTGGTGCGATTATTACTCAAGAGAAGCATGATGGATTTGAAGGTCACAAAGCAATTATTAAAGACACTGGCTTTGGTGATAAACAACTTTATCGTGTTTGGTTAAGTGGTTTTAGAAGTGAAGATGAAGCACGTGACTTTGTTAAAAGTGATAAGTATCAATATGATTTTATAGTAAGGGATGAATAGTGGGAAAAATTATTAAAAAGACAAGAACAACAAAAGAGACAGATATATCGTGTGCATTAGAACTTTATACACAAGGAAGCTCTAAGATAAATAGTGGGGTAGGGTTCTTAGACCATATGTTAGAAAGCTTTTCCAAACATGGACAGATTGATTTAACATTGACGTGTAAGGGTGACACCCATATTGATGATCACCATAGTGTTGAAGATGTGGCAATAGTACTTGGTAGCGCACTACGCGAGGCTATCTTTCCAATTCAAAGTGTTGAACGTTTTGGAAGCGCAAACGTGGTTATGGACGAGGCAATGGTTTCGTGTGACTTAGATTTAAGTAACCGTCCTTTTTTACACTTCGATATTGATATTGATGGAAAAGTAGGGCAGTTTGATGTTGAGTTGGTGGAGGAGTTTTTTAGAGCATTGGTTCAAGCTTCTGGGATTACTGCACACATCGTACTTCAAAGAGGTAAAAATCGTCACCATATTATTGAAGCAGCGTTTAAATCATTTGCGGTAGCTCTACGTCGTGCCTTAGTGATGAATGAGCGCGCTGGAGTTCCTAGTACTAAAGGTATTCTGTGATTGAACTACTGGTTCTTGATGTTGATGGTTGTTTAAGTGATGGAAAAATCACATATAGCGCTCATGGAGATGAGATTAAATCTTTTAATGTAAAAGATGGTTTGGCCATCGCTACTTGGATTAAGATGGGTAAGCAGGTTGCTATTATTACGGGACGTGAATCTAAAATCGTTGAGCGACGTGCTAAAGAGTTGAAAATTCAACATCTTTTTCAAGGCGTGTCTACAAAATTAATGACATTAGATGTCTTAGTGGATGAATTGGGTCTTGATATGAAAAATGTCGCGGCTATCGGTGATGATCTGAATGACTATAAGATGTTAGAGATGGTTGGTCACTCTTTTACCCCAGATGATGGAGTTCGAGACATCACAGCCTTAGTAAATACCGTGCTTTCAAAAAAAGGCGGTGATGGTGCAGTCAGAGAGATGATTGAGATAATTATTGACAAAGACAACTTAAAAGAGGAGTTTCTTGCACAGTGGGTTTAAATATTAATACCTTTTTATTTCTCATCAGTGCTATTTTATTTTCGATTTTTGTATTTATCAAACCTTTTGATATTCATAAAGCAGAAACAAAAGAGGTAGCGATGCTAGAGCTTAATGACTTTGTTATTTATGAACTGGATACAAAGGGATTAAATACGAAGCTTATTGGTGCGCATGCCTTTAAATTTACCAATCGCTATGAAATTGATGATGTTGATTACACAGACAGTAAAAATGAATTAAGTGATAACTTAACGGCGAAATTTGGTAAGTATCAAGATGATATTATCGATCTTAAAGGTGAGGTGCATTATACCCGTGTTGATGGCATACACTTTGAGAGTGATGAGGCACAATACAAAAATAAACTGGGTGTTGTGAGTACGCAAAAGGACTTTAAACTTTATCAAGACAAGAGTTGGTTCCATGGAACAAAACTATTTTTCAACACAAAAAAAGAGACCTATAATGCAAAGAGTGTTACAGGTTCATATCAACTATTAGAAGAGGGAACTTAGTGAAAAAATATCTTATTTATTTTATTTTAACAGCTTTAACCACAATCAATGCAGATGAATTACGTATCAAGTCTGATGGATTTGAAGGTGATGATTCGAAGGGAATTACTATATTTACGGGCAATGTAGCAATTAAAAAGGGGATAGATGAACTCAATGCTTCTAAGGTAACCATCTATACGAATAAAGAGCATCAACCAACCAAGTATGAAGCGGTAGGTGATGTGAAATTTTATTTACAAAATGAAAATAATGCAACATATAAAGGTCGTGCTCAAAGAGTGATCTATTATCCTGTAAAACAAGAGTACCATTTTTATAAAGATGTCTACCTTGAAGAGATAGGGGATAAAAAAGTGATAGAGGGTGATGAAGTCATTCTTAGTGTAGAAGATGGAAAAGCTTCAGCCGTAGGCGCACCAACTAAACCGGTGTTAATGATATTTAAAATAGCTGATAAAAATGAGACAAAATGATAGATATAGTCGACCCTAAATTTTTAATGTCTGCCGCAAATGTGGCAGGAGCCCCTGAGTCAAATGAACATAATGAGGTCGTTTTTATGGCGCGCTCCAATGTAGGTAAAAGTTCAATCCTTAATGCCCTAACCAATCACAAAGGCTTGGCTAAAGTTTCTGCAACACCGGGTAAAACACGCTTAATCAACTACTTTGATATAGATTTTTTAAATCGTGATGATGATTCGAGAATGCCGGCAAAATTTGTGGATTTACCTGGTTTTGGATATGCCAAAGTTTCTAAGTCTATTAAGTCTGATTGGGAAAAAAACTTAACACAGTTTATCTCTCGACGTAAACAGATTAAAGTTTTTGTCCATCTTATTGACTCTCGCCATACCAACTTAGATATTGATCATTCAGTCGATGATTATCTCTCAGAATTTTTAGAAGACAATCAGATTCTATTGCATGTATTTACAAAGATTGATAAGTTGAATCAAAAAGAGAAAACGGCACTTAGAAAAAAATTCCCTTATGCAATCTTAGTTTCAAACAGTAAAAAAACAGGAATTCCAGCACTTAGAAAAATTATTTATGATCTGTTAAATGAAGAGACTGATGATTCATTATAGAAAAGCAACTTTAAAAGACATCGCCTCTATGCAGGCACTTGTTGCTCCTGAGGTAGAATCTGGTCTGATTTTATTACGCAGTGATGATGAAATTTCTACCAATATTAGATCCTATACCTTAGCGTGTGATGGAAATACGTTGGTAGGTTTTGTTGCATTACATATCCACACTCCTTATTTAGCGGAAGTACGTTCTTTAATTGTTGATGGAAATTACCGGGGAGAGAGAATAGGTACTACATTTATAGAAAAAACCTTAAGTGAAGGTAGAGAACTTGGATTACAAAAAGTTCTATCACTAACATATGAGCCAAAGCTATTTGAGCGTATTGGTTTTGTTGAGATCCCAAAAGAGTCCCTGCCTGAACATAAAATTTGGGCTGATTGTATTAAATGTAAACACTTTCCTATATGCAACGAAGTTTCACTTATAATCACTTTATAGATTATTTGATTATTTTTGTAGCGTTTATCGCTTATGAAAGTCTCTCAAATATCTATCTCTTTTTTCCACCACTGATCTCTTTACTACTGTGGTACATGATAAAATATGTGCGTACTGAACAGATGCCTGGACTTATATTGGTTGTCTTAATGACATTGGTATATGAGGTGGATAAGGGATACATCCTTTTTAGTGTCTTAATCTATTTTTTCTTAGTCATCTATTTTCTTTTGCCACGTATTGAACAGTATATTATTTGTAAATCTTGTATACGTTTTATTATAGTGCTGTTGGCGTATGTGGGTCTGTATATTTTTGCTTCTATTTTTGCACAGGCTTTTTGGTTAGATATGCCTGCTTTTACCTTTGCTATTTTTTACTATATTATAATTGAATTTTTTATAGTGAGTCTATTATGATTCGTGTAAAAATTATACTTTTTGTTCTTTCCTTTGTCTGGATATCTCTGTTGGTACGGGTGTTTTATCTCTCTATTCAATCAAATAATTATTATGAGACTCTTTCTCATCGTAATACAATTAAAACTGAATTGCTCTCTCCGATTCGAGGCGAAATACATGACCGTAATAATATTCCTATTGCCATTAATGAACTGGGTTTTAGAATTCAGGTTTTGCCACACTTAAGTGGAAAGAAAAATATTGAAAAACTAGAAGAAGAGATCTCTTTTATTGCCTCTTTAATTAAAGATATAAATCAGACAAAACTTATAAAAAAATATAAAAAGTATGACTCTTATTATAATCATGACAATATTGATGTGATTGATTTTATCTCTTATCAAGATATTGTACCTATCTACTCAAAGCTCAACTTACGAGAAAACATAAAAATAGTCCCTTCTCCTAAGAGAAAATATCCTTATAAAGAGATTGCGGCACATGTTTTAGGTTATGTAGCAAAGGCCAATAAAAAAGATGTAGAGAAAGATCCCCTTCTTAAACTGATCGGCTCAGTAGGTAAAAGTGGAGTGGAACGATATTATAATCGTTATTTAGAGGGTGAAGCCGGTGAAAAGCAGGTGCAAGTGAGCGCTTCAAATGAACAGATTGAAGTGTTGAGTTCAAAGTCACCGATCGAAAACAGAAACCTTACTTTGAGCATAGATATAGAACTTGAAAAGTATATTTCTGAACTTTTTAAAGGGAAGACAGGAAGTGTTGTGGTTATGGATATTAATGGTTCAATACTCAGTGCTTCAAGTTTTCCAGAATATGATCTAAATGCCTTTGTTTTTGGAATTTCTAGCAAAGATTGGAGAGAACTGATTTCTAGTGTTGATTCACCTTTTACAAACAAACTGGTTAATGGTCTTTATCCTCCAGGATCTACCATCAAAACAGGATTGGGTCTGCTCTATATTACTTCTGGTATTAGCGAGTGGTGGTACGCAACATGTAGCGGTTCTATGACCTTAGGAAATCGTAACTTTAGATGTTGGAAACATGATGGACATGAAAAAACAACCATCAGAAAAGCGATTAGAGAGAGTTGTGATGACTATTTTTATAAGGGAAGTTTAAAGGTTGGTATTGCCACGATGTCCCAAGGCTTGATGCGTTATGGATTGGGTCAAAAGACAGGTATAGATCTACCCAATGAGTTTATTGGTACCGTACCCAGTCGTGCATGGAAACGACATAAATTTAATCAACCTTGGTATATTGGTGAAACGCTCAATACTTCTATTGGGCAGGGAGACTTTTTAACCACACCCGTTCAAATTGCGCAGTTTACAGCGTTAATGGCAACAGGTAAGTTGGTTAAACCAACTATCGCTTATGAGATGAATGGAGAGCGAAAAAAACCTGAATTTAGTGAAGTACTTAATGCCTCAGAAAAAAAACGTTTACCAATTATACAGCGCGCTATGATTGATGTTTGTAATCATCCTAAAGGAACGGCGACACACTACCTACACTCTAAGGTCAAGATAGCTGGAAAAACAGGTACAGCCCAAGTTGTAGGTATTTCACAAGAGGTTGTAAAACGTCTTAAAGAACACGAGATGGAAAAATATCGACGTTCTCATGCTTGGTTCACAACCTATGGTCCGTACAAGCACCCTCAATATATTGTCACCGTCTTAGTCGAACATGGGGGACATGGTGGAGCAGCGGCAGGAAGTATCGTCTCCAAAATTTATAACAGACTTTACGAAGATGGTTACATAACATCTCGCTATTAATGGCAATTTGCCATGAAATGACAGATGCTATATAAAACAGTGTAGACTATTTTAAGGAATTATAATTATGGTACAAACAAATAAAAGAGAAAAAAAATATCAACCAAGTTCTGAGACATATATCAGTGAAAATCGTTATTTGTATGAGGGTAGAATTGTTGATTTGATTACAGTTTTTAATGAAGGTAGTAACAGTATCGCTATTGTTGAAGATGAGAAGGGGAAACAGTTTGAAGTTTTTAAAAATAAACTTGTTAAAATTGAAGATACTGCTGTTTCATCTTAGAAAAATGACTTTAAGACTCTAAGTAAAGGATACACATGGACACACCTATACTATACTCCATATCTGGAATAATTGTTTTATTTATTGTTATAATAATTACTTTCCAGTCTTCTAAAAAAAGCAAAAAATCAATAAAAACAAAATCCCAAAAGAGAGCAGAAATTCTTGATGCTTATCGGTCTGAATTAAAAGATGCTTTGAGTGAAAGTAAAGAAGAAAATAGGGTGGCTGTTAAAACTGCTTTATTGAAAAAATTCAATCAAGAACTCTCTATGAACATCTTTTTTGATAAAGATGAAATCAAAGAGATTATTTACGAATTAAATAAATGAGTGTTCGACAAAAAGAGCGAGTAAAATGAGTAGAAAAACACCTGCTGATTTATTATAAAGACGGTTCGCTAAGATAAGAAATAGTGCCAAAGATGCTGCAACCATCATAATGATGTCATAAGAGTTGGCCATTAAGTCTACGCTTAGAGGTGCCAGTAGTGAAGCACCTCCTAAAACCATTGCAAAGTTAGCAACGTTTGAACCGATAATATTTCCGATACTGAGGTCTGCATTGCCTTTTTTAATGGCTACAAGTGAAACTACAAGCTCTGGGAGTGATGTTCCTAGTGATATCAAAAACAGACCAATGATCCACTCACTTACTCCAAACTGTCGCGCTATAGCTGAACCACTCTCGACTACAAAGTGTGCACCACCGACGGTAAAGACAAAACCTACTGTTAAAAGAAGTAGTGTTTTACCCCATGCAAATTTCTCTTTATCTTCTTCATCATCCTCTTCTTGTTCTTCTGACGTGAAAAGAAAAAAGATAAAAGCACCCATGAGTGCTAAAAACATCACGCCATCAAAACGAGAAATAGTTCCATCAATAGACATCACTAAAAAGAGGATAACTGGAAAAATAATCCAAGCACTATCAAGTGCAAATAGGTTGCGCGCTGGGTTCATCTTTTTAGCAATAATAAAAACCATTCCTAAGACAAGCGTAATATTAAACATCACAGAACCAATGACATTGGCAACAGCCATATCACTTTTACCTGCGGCACTTGCCATCATAGAAGCTGCCATCTCTGGTAGTGAAGTTCCCAGTCCAACAAGTGTTGCACCGATGATAAAGTGCGAAATATTAAAGTGAAGCGCAATACGCTCTGATTCGTTGATGATAAAGTCTGCTCCATAAATGAGGGCAAACATTGCTGCTATAAAAATTCCGATATCCATTATAATCCTTGTTCTGTTCTAACTATTAAACTTTTTGGTAATTGAAACTGTTCTATAAGTTCTGCTTCTTTGGTTCGCATCTCACCACTATCAACTTCATGATCAAATCCAAGAAGATGTAGCAGTCCATGGATAAAAAGAAGTTGTACTTCGTGATCGAGTGTATGTCCAAATTTATCTGAGCCACGTTGGGCATAATCAACACTGATAACGATGCTTCCAAGTAGAGGCATATCAAGGTAAGGAAAGCTTAAAACATCGGTGC
>JADGDM010000095.1 GCA_016744905.1 Sulfurimonadaceae bacterium
GAGTTTTACTCTCTGATAGATTGCATCAAGCAATGGCATGTACACGCAGAAACAGATCTTCAATCGCAATTGTATATCTAGACCTAGATGGTTTTAAAGAGGTAAATGACACTTATGGACATGATGTAGGAGATAAGCTTTTAACTCTTGTGGCCAATAGAATGAAACAGACGCTTCGTGAGGGTGATACTATAGCGCGCCTAGGTGGAGATGAGTTTGTTGCTGTTTTGCAAAACTTGACAACTCATGATGAGTGTATCCCTATGCTAAATAGGCTTTTAGCATCGGTCTCAAAAGTGATAGAGATAGATAAACAAGAGATGCAAGTGAGTGCGAGTTTAGGTGTCTCTTTTTTTGATTGTGAAGATTCAATGGATGCTGATCAATTATTACGATATTCTGATCAAGCGATGTATCAAGCCAAAGTCTCAGGTAAAAATCGTTTTCACATATTTGATGCAGCAAATGATGCCAATATACGGACCCAGCATGAAAACCTAGAGATAATAGAACATGCGCTCATTAATAATGAATTTATGCTCTACTACCAACCAAAAGTTAACATGCGTAAAGGAAAGGTTGTCGGACTTGAAGCCTTAATCCGCTGGAATCATAAAACAAAAGGGGTCCTCACACCGATACATTTTCTTCCTATGGTAGAAGGACAACATTTAAGCATAGCCATTGGAGAGTGGGTTGTTAAAGAAGTTTTTGAGCAGATTAGCTATTGGAAAGAGAGAGATTTAGAGATTACGGTCAGTATTAATATTGATGCGATGCATTTATTGGAGGGGGATATAGTTCCCTATCTCAAAAAAATGTTGAAGACGTATCCTCTTGTCAAACCAGAGGATATTCTACTTGAAATACTAGAGACAAGTGCCTTAGAAGATATGCTACGCGTTATTCAAATTATGCAAGAGTGTAAGGAACTTGGTATCGCTTTCTCACTTGATGATTTTGGGACAGGCTACTCATCGCTTACTTATCTAAAACAGTTGCCTGCTTCTGAGTTAAAATTGGATCAAAGTTTTGTTCGTGATATGCTGTACGATCCTGAGGACTTAGCCATTATCGAGGGGGTTATTGGTCTTGCTCTTGCATTTCGCCGTCATATAGTAGCTGAAGGAGTAGAGAGCATCAAACATGCAGAGGTGTTGTTACAACTGGGATGTCAAGTTGCACAAGGTTATGCCATTGCCCGTCCTATGCCTGCTGCAAATGTTACTACTTGGATTGATAACTGGAAGCCTGATCCAAAATGGAAAGATATTTCTGCTTTGAATCGAGATGATATTTCTATCTTGTATCTCATTGTTGAACATACCGCATGGATTAAAAAAGTGATATCTTTTTTAACAGACAACGCTTTTAGGTTAAGTGAACAAGATGAAACTGAGTGTCGGTTTGGGATGTGGCTACATACCCGAGGAATTAAAAAATATGAAAACAATCCTCAATTTAAAGTGCTTAAAAATCTTCATACGGATATGCATAATCATGCAAATAGATGTATACGTATGAAGCAAAATGATCTTCCAATCTCAACAGAAGAGATAGAAAATCTTCAAGACCTTAGTCAAAGGCTTATTGCTAAAGTTGAAGAAATTCAATTAAGCTAAATAAGCTTTTCAGCAAAGGTAGACTTATTTATTTAAATAAGTAGAAACAGCCGTTGCGCGATCACTTGCATGTGCTTTTAACTCCGTGATAGCCAATGAAAAATCACTACTACTGTTCAGAAAGGTAAATCCACTTCTTTCACTAGTTGCATAAGGTTCTACTAATGTTGAATAGGTGTCATAAAGAGTCTGCATACTACCCGTTTCAAAAGAACCATTAATGATTTCTAAAAGATAATCATCATATTTTTCTTTATAGGTTATATCTGCATATATGTTAGAAATAAGTGGCCAATTGGCAGAGTCAAGGTCTGAAAAATCTAAATTCAATGCGCCACCCATTTTCCCCTCTTGTAGCGCTTCATTATTATCCCAAGGAATCCAAGTTAGTTGATTGGTAGCTGAATCATTATATAAATAATAGTTGTGTGTCATTAAACCATAGGTATCCCAATTTTGAATGATGCCATTGACTGCAAGATATTTTATATATTGATCTACATTAAAAGTAGACTCAAGTGAACTTCTCCACGCAGATGGGTTAGTTGTACGGTTGGTATCATGTAAGGCAATAAAAAGCGCTTCTACATCAGACCAGTCTTCATCATCTTCATTTGTTTTCTTCGTAAAATCATCTGCATTAAAACTACCAACAAAGTCAGCACTACCATCTTCTGGTTTGTAAAGATTTCCATCATCATCAGAAAATTGAGTATCAAGAACTGAACCATCAACTTCTTCAACCAATGTGTAAAGTCCAAAGTATTCTGGTCCATTTCCATGGTCAATATACAGTGTATAAAAAGCAGTATGCGAGACCGCAAGACCCGCAGCTTTAAAAACATCAGACGCTACTTTTTCACGTAAAAACGAGCTGTCATCATAGTTGTTTTTTAAACTAAATTTTTTAAAACCATAAAAACGTTGGTTTTTAATTTGAGGATAATCATCTTCATACTCATCAAAGTCAAGTTTAAATGAAAGTTTTAAAACACCACTTTCCCAACTTGTTTGCAGACTTGCGTTACCTTTAAATCTAATCCCAACACGGTACCACTGTACCCCATTGTAATACACATCTGCTGGCACAAATACTGGATCTTCATCACTATCAATTAAGGTTGTCTCTTGCGCCGTTGGAGGACCACCTGCTCCAACAGGTCCGCCAGTACCTCCAGGACCACCCGCACCTGGTATAGCAGTAGTATCTCCCCCAAAAGTACCATAAGTAGCCGTCATATCATCCAACATAATTTGCCAACGTTCAGCACTTACTACAAAGTCTAAACGCTTCACTGCGGTATCATCAAAGACCTCAGAAAAATTTGGATCTGCTTTTTTACTATGGCTTGCATCTGTCCAATCTGTTGCATTAAAATCGGTGTCGTCTATAGTTACTTCAGCTACCGTAGTCACTTCTGGAGTTTCTATCTCTACTGTGCTTGAGTCATCACTTCCACATCCACTCAGTAACAGTACTGAAAGGTAGAGTGTCGCTACTTGAGCAACTCTTCTTGAATTTAGTCTCATAATATATCCTTTGTATTATGAAAGTATTTTATCAAGGGAGGTTAATGATGGTGTAACATTAGATAAATGAAAAGTAACATTTGAATTTTTAAATAATGGACAAGTGAAATCAAAGAAGGCTATAAATGAAGAAATGAAGCTAAAACTAATAAGCGCGTGTCCGCACTTATCTACGAGGCATATTCTCAGGCATACAAACGAAGTATTTGTCATCTGGTGTATATTTACACGTGCCATCAAGTGTATCACCTCTGCGCGTAGTCATTTGACAACTACTACCCTCTTCTTGACCCTCACATATTTCTATAGCTTCTTTTGGTGGTTGTCTATCTGATCCATCTCTTTGACCTTGATTTGCAGATACAAGTGTAACTCCAAAAATAGCCAGTACAATCATAAACTTTTTCATTTTAATTCCTTTAATTTAGTTATGTCAGTATTTTATCCATCTGTGTTAATGCATGCGTAACACTAAATAAATGGAAAGTAACAGCGTATTTCTAAAAGTAGCTACTAAAAATTTATTTTAAAAATATTGTTAAGATCTTCGTGAAAATACTCAAAATTAAACCCATGCTTCTTTATAATATTTTTCGTAATATAAAGTCCCAGACCCAAACCTTTTGAACTGTCTTCAAATTTTCTGTTAAATACATGTTCAAAAAGAGAAGCATCCAACTCTTCACCCGCTGAGATAATAGAAATCCAATCTTTTTTAATAACAATAATAGGCTTAGACGTGCCATATTTCAGTGCATTATCAAGAAGGTTTTTCAATGCAACACTAAAAAGTTCGTAATCAACTTCTATTTCACTTTCAGCATCTAATTCTATCTGTACATCATCTTGTTCAATCATCAAAAGGTCAAAAGAATTATCTAGAATATCTACAATCCTAAAGCTCTTTTTATTTAAGACAAGTTCATTTGAAGTAACTCTTTCAATCTTTGCGAACTCTCCTAAAAGGTGCTCAAAACGTTTAAATATTTTGCTCAAACGAAGCGCATTTTTTTCATCTTCTAACAAGTCGCTTATCAACTTTCCTTTGGCGATTGGCGTTTTTAACTCATGCATTATATTTCTCAAAAATAGGTTTCGTGAACCTTGCAACTGCTTAATTGTTGTAATTGCCTTGTCAAACTCATTAGAAACATCTGCTATCTCGTCTTTGCCCTCAACTCTTGTATGAATATCTAAGTCCCCTTTTGAGAACTCTTCTATCGAAGCCTTCAATTTTTTAAGCGGTGTTATCTTACGGATGATATAAAAGAAAAATGCCCACACAGAAAAATCAATCAAAAGCGCCATTAACAATATTTGTCTATCATAAAGCTTTTTATCTTCAAACCGCAATATATGTTCAATCCCTCTTCGCCGATCAGTAAAGTGGACATATATTTCATTTTCATATTCATATATACTGAGCTGATGACGTTTTAGAAGGAGAGATCCTGTTTCAAACTCCCCCGCCTCTTCTGCCTTTAACATCTCCACTTGACTAATTCTATAAAGCTCTTTTTTGATTTCATGCATTGGAATTCTATTTTCATGACCCATGCGCAAAATCTGTTGAGAGTCATTAAAAACTTTGAGTGTATTTTCAATAACACTGGCTTGTTCATAACGGTATTGAAAGTAAAAAAGTGTATTTATAATAATCATCAAAAAGAGAAAAAATGCTGATATCTGAAAGATGAGTGAATGTCTATTCATTGATAAGTTTATATCCAATACCACGAAGAGAGATAATGTGATGTGGTTTCTTTGGATCCTCCTCTATTTTTAAACGCAGTCGTCCGATCATAACGTCAATACTTTTTACAGAACTTTCATAGTTAATCGAATCAACATTCGTAATAATCTCCTCACGACTCAATGCAAAACCTGAACGTTTAATAAAATAAGCCATGATTTCAAACTCTGCATTGGTAAGATAGATTAACTCCCCATTTTTTCTAACTTCTTGACGCTCAACTGAACATTCAAAAATTTCTTTTTTTGTGACTTCTATTGGCTCTTTTTTATACCGACGTAAAATTGAATGTATACGAAGAAGAAGCTCTTGCGATTCATAAGGTTTAGGCATATAATCATCTGCACCCATATAAAAACAAGCATTTTTATCACTCATATCAGAGCGCGCTGAAGAGATTATGATGGGTATATCAGAGCTTTGACGTACCAATCTACAAACCTCAAGCCCATCCATATCTGGTAAAGATAGGTCTAAAATCAAAAGATCAAATGATTTAACCTTTAGTGCACTCAAGCCAAGTGACGGTGTATCATAGTTTGTTACTTGAATATTATGTTTAGCAAGGAACTCACCAATAAGTTCTGCCATTTCAGTATCGTCTTCAATCATTGCTATTTGAATCATCTAAGAACCTTTATGCAATTAAGCTTTATGAACATTATTGTATCTGCGAAAGATAAACTTCTTGTAATGTTTTCTAAACCAATGGTAACAAGTTGGTAAAATCTGATAAAATTCACTATGCATAAAACTAAAGAAAAACTCTATCTATTTACTGATGGCAGTGTTCATCCTCAAAGTGGCATTGGATTTGGTGCGTATTTACTTTTAGACTCAATAGAAACATACTCTGCTGAGATGGAAAAAAAAGTGGTACTTAAAAAGTTTGATGACACGTCTTCCACAAAACTGGAACTTGAAACACTTTTATGTGCACTAGAGGAACTTGACTTAAAAGAGAATCGCATAAGTATTTATACAGATTGTCAAAATATTATAGGTCTTGAAGCCAGACGAGAGCGGTTTGAAAAGAACAACTATATAACGGCTAAAGGCACACTGATAAAAAATCATGAACTTTATAAAGAGTTTTATAAAAAGATGGATGTATTAGACTCTGTATTTATTAAGGTAAAAGGTCATAAAAAGGCATCTACTAAAGATATGATAGATGATATCTTTACACTGGTAGATACAGCCACAAGAAAGGCACTTAGAGAAACTTTATGATAAAATTCGTTCAAATAAGGACGCTCATGAAAGAAAACCAAAAAATCACACTGTACCCAAGCAAAAACATTCAAACTGAAACCTATCAAGATGGTGATACCTTCGTGACAAAGCATTACTATAATGCCAAGCATGCGTATGTTAAAGAGTTGATCTATCTAAAAGATGGCATCACAAAAATCAAGCACAATACCGAAAAAGGTGTTATGTCAAAAGTAGAACATTTTGAGAATGACAAAAGACAAGGCTTAGAAACCAAGTACTTCATCTCAAAAGCAGATGGCAGTATCAAAAGTACAAAGATGTATTCTGATGGTAAGTTACATGGTGAAAACCTTACTTATAATGAAAAAGGTGACATCATTAAACATGAAGTATTTGCTCAAGGTAAACGTGTACTCAAATATTTACGTGCCCATGATGATGACAATGAGATAAGTGGTGTAGAGATTATCGATCAAGCTAATGTTGCTAACCTTCAAACAGAAGATCAAGAGAAACTACAAGCACATCGCTAAGACCCATGCAATTTGATAAAGATTTAGCCTCAGATCAATCTGAACTTTTTTTAAGTGTGCGCGCCTACATCACAGACGAAATAGAGCTGTATGTCGATAAAGTCAAAGAAAAATACTCCGATAACATTACCTCACTGTTTTGTAAAGAGTTCAGCTCTGGGTTTTGCTACATCAGAGTCAAAGACAACTATGTCCATATCGGCTGGTTTAATGGCGCTAGGATAGAAGATAAGTTTGGATTATTTTTTGGAAACGGCAAACAGATCAGAGGGCAAAAGATCACTTTGCTAGATAAAAACTGTAAAAAAGCCATCTCCTACTATGTTGAACAATCTTATATCTCGTTAATTGAGAAAGAGGCTATTAAAGAATTACGGAAATAATTGATAAAGGAGAAAATTTGATAAAAAAAGCTTTGCTTAGTATAAAAAGTAATGAAATAGAAGAGTTTGCAATTAGCATTGACTCCGTTTTTAGTTATTGTGAAAAAAATAACATTGAAGCCCAATTGCTTAAAGATGTGCTCTTTGTTGAGTTTGAAAAGAAGTCAATTCAAATTACTTCAAAGGGAGATATAAATGTCTCTTTTTCGATATGGGAATGTTATTAGTCATAATTATTAAAATTACAAAGGATGCTAGGTAGCGATGTGCTCTCTGATGAGAATCAAAGGGCAACTATTCCATGATTTAGCTGTTATACAAGGTGAACAGCATTAATTTTAATACTAGTGATTGACCCCTTAGTATTTAGTATTTTAAGGTTTTTAATATTGGTCACCCGACCCCTATTTTTGAGAAAAATGAACTCTTAAAAAAAGAGAGAGGCATTGGCTTTGAAGATGTTATTTTGTCGCTTGAAAATGGAGACTTACTTGATGATATTTCGCATCCAAATAAAGAGAAATATCCTAACCAAGACATTTTCATTATTTTCATAAGAATTAAAGACTATGTCTATTTAGTACCTTATGTTGAAACTGAAGATGAAATATTTTTAAAAACAATTATTCCATCAAGAAAAATGAATAAAAAATATTCAAAAGGAGTTAATAATGGCTAGTTTAGATGAATTTGAACTTG
>JADGDM010000023.1:0-18161 GCA_016744905.1 Sulfurimonadaceae bacterium
TGATACTTTAAATGGTGGTACAGGTGATGATTACATCGAAGGTGGCACAGGCAATGATGTTATTAATGGAAATGATGGAAATGATACTTTAATTGGTGGCGCAGGTGATGACATTATTGATGGTGGTGCAGGTGATGACATTATTGAAGGCAATGAAGGAAATGACACTTTAATTGGTGGCGATGGAAACGACACTATTGATGGTGGTGATGATAATGACTCGATTTATGGTGGCGCTGGTGAAGATACTTTAACTGGTGGTGCTGGTGATGATTATATCGAAGGTGGAACTGAAAACGATGTTATCAATGGCAATGATGGCAATGATACACTTTACGGTGGTGATGGTGATGACGTTATTGATGGTGGAACTGGTAACGACTCTATTTATGGTGAAGCTGGTGATGATACTCTTATCGGTGGAACTGGTGATGACTATATAGAAGGTGGAGCAGGACAAGACACTATCACTGCAGGTGAGGGTGATGATGTTGTTGATGGTGGCGATGATGATGATATCATTTTTGGAGAAGCTGGTGATGACACTATTAATGGTGGATCAGGTGATGATGCAATTTCTGGTGGTTTGGGTGATGACATTGTCGATGGTGGCGATGGTATAGATCTTATCTATGGTAATGAAGGTGATGACACACTATATGGTGGCGAAGGTGATGATACTATTGATGGTGGAGCTGGTAATGATTCTATCTATGGTAATGCAGGAGATGACTCGCTAATTGGTGGATCTGGTGACGATTATATCGAAGGTGGCAGCGGAAATGATGTTATTGATGCTTCTGAGGGGAATGATATTGTTGATGGTGGAGAAGGTACAGATACGGTAATTCTTGATGGTAAACTTGATGATTATGGTGTAACTAAAAAAACAGATACCGATGGTAATGTACACACTGTTTTAATTGATAATAATGGAAATACTACAGAACTTATTAATGTAGAAAATATTGACTTTAAAGATGATGGCACAACGACTCCAGTTATCGTAGATAACTTAGTTCAAGATACACTGTATATTACTGATTCAGCCAATGAAGATGAAAACTATAACTTTACAGATGCAACAATTGAAGGTTATCTTGTAGGTTCGGGATTGATTCAAGCAGGTGTAAGTATCATTGGTTTTGGCGAAATTGGTCAGTCAATGGTTGTTGGTTCAACGTATGATGTAGGAAATGGAACAATTACGGATGCAGGATCTGGAAACTTTGTATTTAGATCAGATGAAAATTATAATGGAAACTTAGCATTTTCGATCTTTTTAAGTGATGGAAATAGTATTAAAGCACTGGCTGAAGTTCTTCCCGTAGATGACGCAACCATTACCCAATCAGATGCTATAACGATCTTGGAAGATTCAAGTGCTACTGGTAATGTGCTTAGTAATGACAGTGATGTTGACTCAAATGATATTGGTGGACTTGCACTTCAAATTGTTACATTCAATGTTGATGGTATAGATTACGCAGCAGATACTCAGGCTGAGATTCTAAATGTAGGTAGTTTAGAAATAACGAGTACAGGTGACTTTACATTTACTCCACTTGATAACTACAATGGTGCAGTTCCCTCTGTCTTATATACAACCAATACAGGTGTAAGTGATAATTTAGATATTAGTGTTACTCCTGTAAATGATACTGCTGTAATCACTTTAGAGACACAAGATATTGAGATTGATGAAGATAATGCGGTTCGTATTACATTTAGTGTAGAAGATGTAGAGAGTGGGACTATTATTCCTACCTTAAGTGCTGTTCATGGAACGGTGACTATTAATAATGGAGATATTTTATACACGCCAAATGAGAGTTATAATGGAACCGATGTCATTACAGTAAATGTGATTGATAGTGATGGCTCAACAGTAAGTGAAACTATAAATGTAACAATTAATGCCGTTGGTGATGCACCAGTTATTACAGTAGTAGATACTTTAAATATTGATGAAGATGCAAGTGCGGTGAGTATTGATTTAGCACTTAGCGATGCGGATGGTGATACCTTAAGTGTACCAGTTTTAAGTGCTACTAATGGCGCTGTAAGCCTGGATGGAAATGGAAACATTCTTTATACCCCTGATACAGATTTCAATGGCTCTGATGTGATTACTATTTCTGTGACGGACTCAAGTGGTGCGGTATCAACAAAAGATATCGCAGTGACGGTGAATGCTGTAATTGATGCTGCTACGGATGATAATGAGGTGACTAGTGAAAACGTTGGTTACAGTGGGAATGTACTTACTAATGACGCAGATAGTACAGGAGAAGCTGTCTACGAAGTAAGTAGCTATACTGTATCTGGAAGTACGTATCAAGCGGATGGTAGTACGACAACTATTACTGGTGTGGGTAGTATTTTAATGAATAGTAATGGCTCATACCAATTTGCTCCACTGACGAACTACTTTGGAAATGTTCCTACTATAACGTATACAACAAATGTAGGCTCAAGTGCTGATCTTAATATTAATGTAAATGGCGAAAATGATGCACCTACAATCTCTATAACTACAGGAACAGCAGTTGATGAAGATGGAGTCTTAAGTCTAGGAGTGAGTATTAATGATACTGAGGATGGGGTTCTTACTGCTTCATCAGCAACAGCATTAAATGGTCTAGTAACCATTGATGATGCCTCAACTATTACCTACACACCAGTACCAAACTTCAGTGGAACAGATACCATTACGATTACAGCTACTGATGCTAATGGCGCAATCACTGAAGAAAGTGTAACAATTACAGTCAATGCCCTTAATGACCTTCCTATTATTACAGTAGATGAAAGTATCTCTATTTCAGAAGATGGTTCAACGACGATTAATTATTCTATTGATGATCCTGATGGAGAAGTATTGGTTCCAAATGTGAATATCACTCATGGTACTGTTACTGTTGATAGTGTTGCAGGAACGATTACTTACACACCTGATGCCAATTATAACGGTGAAGAGACAATCACATTAACAGTAACAGATAAGTCTGGTACTGAGGTTAGTAAATCAGTTGACTTTACTGTATTTGCAGTTAATGATGCACCTGAAGCTCCTTCTGGAGTACTCCCTTACGGTACCTATAATGAAGATACTTCAGTTGTATTTACTATGGAGCAATTAACTTCAGTGGTTACAGATATTGATGGGGATACTTTAACGGCCAGCGCGCTGACATTAAAAAATCCAAGTGATGGATCTTTTGTCTATTCAACCGATGCTGGTTCAGGTTTAGCTGAAAATGAAATTCGTTTTGTACCATCAGATAATTTTAATGGAGTCGTTGAATTTAGTTACAGTGTATCAGATGGACAAGAGAGTGTTGTTGTGAATGCTCAAAGTACTTTTACTGCTGTTGATGATGCCGCCGAATTTACTATCAATGAATCACTGAGTGTCCGTCAAAATGAAGATGGAGTATTTACCTATACTTTAAGCGATATTGATAATACAATCTCTGGAGTAAGCTACAGTTCGGCCAATGGTGCAAATATTACTGCTGATGGTACAAATTCTGGAACATTCACTTACAATGAAAGTGATTTAGGTACAGATACAGTAACGATGACTATTACCCACGCTGATGGAACGTTAGAAGAAAAATCTTTTGATATTAATGTAAATAATCAAAATGCTATTTTTATTGGTGACAGTCCTGAAGATTTTGCTTTTGACTTTCCTGAAAGTTTATTATTCGATTTTATTAAAGAAGCCAACCCTCACTTAACTATTAATTCATCAACTAGGATTGATCATATATCAGGTGATGAATTGATAGAGGATAAATATTACTCATTACCTGATATGGTTTGGGAAGATGTTGATGGTGATGGTGTAGTTGATAGCCAATATCGTACTTATGATGTTGGTTATGGAAAAATAATTCCATTGGGCTATGATTTAGATGCTGGTGAAGATATGTTTAGATTTGTTCCTAATGAAAATTTCAATGGAGAAAATCAAAGTTTTTGGATTCAATTATATGATGGAACAGTGTTTGAAGTTTATTCAAATATCTTACCAGTTAATGACAACCCTTTTGCAACGGCTCATGGTGAAATTATTGTGAATGAAGATAATGTTGCGACGGGTAGTGTTTCTGGAACTGATATCGATGGGGATACATTAACTTATAGAGTATCAACTCAAGCAGAACATGGAACAGTTGTTATTAATGCACTAACAGGTGAATATACGTATACTCCTGATGCAAATTATGATGGTCTTGATAGTTTTAGTTTTGTTGTAAATGATGGAACTATTGACAGTGCAGCTCAAAATGTAGACATTACTGTTGTTCCAGGTGTCATTAGTGACTATGTTGGACGTGTTAGTGAAAGTGCATTAGAAGATGGAACCAATGCCTCAGTAGAGGGCCGTGTGGCTCAAGGAAACTTAGGTGATACTTTTAGCAGTGTAAGTATTGATGGGGTTTCATCAACAACTTGGGCAGATAATGCAAATATTCAAATTCTTGATACCGATAGTGGAGTCCTTTTTGTGGCTACTGCAGCGACAACTGTTAACGGATTGCTTTATGATAAGGGTGATTACTACTATGAACTTGAAGAAGGAACTCAAAATAGTGAGGAAGTTTTTACTTACACGGATAGCAATGGAGATAAAGCAAATTTAACTATTAAAATTGAAGATGATGTACTTCAAAGTCAAGATGTGAATAAATACCTTGTTGGTAAAGAAGAGGGTTATACAACAAATCTAGTTTTTCAAATTGATATCTCTGGTAGTATGGATGATGTCTTGGCTTCAGGACAAACACGTTTAGATCTTACTAAAATTGCTCTAGGTAATCTTGTTGATGCTTACGCAATTAAAGGTGATGTTAACGTAAAAATATATACTTTTGAGGATGATTCAAGTACTAATGGGTATTGGTATAACTCTAATGAATTAGATGATGTAAAAGCTTTTATAAATGGTTTAAATGCTGGTGGTGGAACTGACTACGATACTGCACTGTCAGATATTCAAGCAGGAACGACAGCGGGAACTATTCCAGTAGCTAATGATACTCAGGTATATTTTATCTCTGATGGTGAACCAACAGGACAGGATCAAGATGGTTGGAACTTCTTTTTCCCTAAATATAATCAAAATACTATTGAGAGTGATGAAGCTACCGCTTGGAGTAATTATATTAATAGTATCGGTGCTAGTGTGAATGCGAT
Organism: Sulfurimonadaceae bacterium; assembly: GCA_016744905.1. GTDB lineage: Bacteria > Campylobacterota > Campylobacteria > Campylobacterales > Sulfurimonadaceae > BB10. The sequence continues at coordinate 5,209 of JADGDM010000023.1, forward strand.
TGGTATTGGTGCGGGAACAGACAGTGCACAGCTTGATTTAGTTGGTTTAGGAACGAGTACGGTTGTAGTCAATGAATCAGATCTCTCAGATGCACTTCTAAAAACTTTAAGTGATGGAAATGTTGATGGTAACATGTTGGGTAATGGTGATATCCTCTCTCCTGTTATGCAAAGTGCTAATGGTGGGAAAATTACTCAACTAGAACTGCTTGATGAAAATGGTAATGTTTTAGGAACGCAAACCTATGCAGATACTGTTAATGGTGAATTAACGATGGTAACTCCATTAGGGGCTACGGTAACTATTAACTTTAATACGGGTGATTATACCTATTCAGGTATTGATGTAGCCAACCAGTTTGGTAACTCTGAACGTGTAAGAATTACAGTAGAAGATGATTTTGGTGAGACTATCCAAGGTACGTTTACACTTAATATTGACACACCAGATGCAGGTGGAAATGATGTTGTTCTTTATGATTCAACTGCATTACTTAATGATGGACGTGAAGGTTCAGATACATTAATCCTTAAAGCAGGTGAGAATTTAGACTTTGAGACTGCTTCTAATATTCAAAATATTGAGGTTATTAATTTAATAGGTGGTGATCATAGTATCTCAAATATCACTGTTGCTGACATCGCAAATATTACAGATGCTAATAATAACTTAACCATTTATGGAGATAAAGGTGATGATGTTTTAGCCTTTGCTAATGCAACAGATGTTTGGATTCCATTGGGTGAAAGTGTTGATGCTAATGGTCGTACAATAGAATCATGGGAAGGTAGTGCTACAAATGGAACAACGGTTACTGTAAATATCGATCAAGCGATTACTACTTCACTAGATGATACATTTATCGGTTCTGATGGAACCATTGTGGATGGTGGTTTTGGATTAGACACATTAGTACTAGACAGTGGTATTGAGCTTGATTTTGATAATGTTCAAAATATCCAAAATATTGAAGTTATTGACCTTCAAAGTGAAAATGATCAATTACATAATATTGCGGCAGAAGATATTCTAAGTATGACAGATGATGATAATTATCTTGAAGTTGTGGGTGTGGGTAAAATTGACTTTGCAGATGCATCACAATGGACGGCAGTCGAAGACAGTAATGGTGAGTTTACTACCTATACTGCTACTACAAATCTTAGTGATATTGTTACCTTACATGTTGAAAATATTATTCACGTAGACAATAATTAAGAAAATAGAGTGAGAGAAGCCTCTCACTTAATAAAATAAGTTCTAAGTGAGGCTTGTTTTATTATTTTAAAAGTAGGGCGAGCGTTAGCCTATCACTAATATCCAACTTCTTAAATACAGAAGAGAGATGTGCCTTCACCGTTCTCTCTGTAATCTTACATTCAATAGCGACCTCTTTATTGGTTTTACCCTTGGCAACCAAGCGCGCTATATTTTTTTCACTATCAGTTAAGTGTGTCAATGCTTCAATATTTTGAGCTTTTTTTTCTTCTTTGACAGACATATTGGAGATCATTTGAGTAACAAATTCAGGATAGAGCCATACATTTCCATTGTCTATAAGGTTTAAAGCTTGTAGAAGGTGCTCTTTACTCATTAAAGTGTTTGCATAACCTTTGATACCAAGTTTAAGATAATCACTTCCTAGCGCAAATTTTGGTTCTTTTTCTACAATCATAATAAGTGCATGAGGATTAAAGTTTAAAATAGATTTAATACTTTCTTGAGTATTTGAAAGTTTAGCGGTGTGGAGAATAAGAAGTATTTTTTTATTAGAGTGTTTATCTTCTGGGATAAACTCTTCTAGTGTATTTATAATCGTAGTTTTCTCTGAAGACTGATAGAGGTATTGTCTCGTCTCCAAAGTAGTACATAATATATAAAGAGGGGTACTCATAGTTATCTTTCGGTTAAGGCGTTATACTTTGCTTTTAAAATAGGTTTTAACATATAGTCTAAAACGCTTTTCTTTCCAGTTATTATATCAACATCTGCCATCATACCCACAATTATTTCCATTTTTTGATCATTTTTTTCCAGATAGTTTTTATCTGTTTTAATACGTACTAAATAATAACTATCCCCTTGTTCATCAACAATGGTATCAGCACTAATATGGGTTACCTTACCTGTAAGACCCCCATAAATAGTAAAGTCATATGCCGTGAATTTAACCAAAGCCGCTTGAGAAGGGTAGATATAAGCGATATCTTTAGGTTTAATTTTCGCTTCTATAAGCAGTGTATCTTGAACAGGAACAATCTCAATAATATCCATCCCTGGTTGAACTACCCCATTAATAGTGTTGATTAAAAGACGGTTCACAATTCCTTTAACAGGAGAGCGAACTGAGGTTCTTTTTACTCTGTCTTCAAGTGCAGAGTTTGAAGATAAAATTCTATCCATCTCCCCAACAACTTCATTCCACTCTTGTTTCGCTTTATTTTGAAAATCAAGACGTGCTTCATCAACTTTATTGTTTGCTTCTGCAATGGTTGAGCGCGCTCTTGGAATGGAAAGTCTGGTTGCTTCAAGCTCCCCTAAAATATCATTGGCCTTACGTTTAAGTTGTAAAAATTCAACTTCTGAAACCAAGCCTTTGTCCACCGCAACCTTAGTTTTAGCTACCTCTTCACTCATCAAATCATGAGCGCGCTGGAGTTTTTTCTTTTTGGCTCTTGCCGAACTTAGTTCATTTTTAGCCTGTTTAACCTTCTCTTTAAGAACACTGATTCCACTATCTAACTGTCTTTTATTACTTTTATAAAGACTTTTCTCTTTTTTAAGTGCTTGTGGAAGATCGATATAATCTTGCTCAGTTGCATTAAAAGCACGAAGGGTTGCCTCTGCTTCTAGTCTGATTGATTTGGCTTTTAATGTCTCATAGTGTAGGGTCGACTCTTCATAAGAGCTAGAAAATGTGGTGTCATCTATCTTGATCAGGATTTGACCTTTTTCAACCAATTCCCCCTCATCAACTAAGATATCTGAAACAATACCACCCTCAAGATTTTGAACAACTTGAATTTGATGAGATGGGATTACTTTTCCCATACCTCGAGTTAATTCATCAATCTCAGCTAAATTTGACCAGACAAGTAACCAGATCATAACGGCAAAGACAGACCACAACATTAACCTTGATTTGACAGGTGATTTTTGTACCACTGCTGCTGAGAGTGAAGACATATATTTAAGATCACTTTGGGTGTACTCTTTCGAATGGGTCAGTTTAAATGCACAAGCATTATCATCAAGGAGTTTGTCTTTTAAGCTCATGATTTTTGCTCACTTCCAGCTTTTGTACTTAACTGTTTTAGTACGGTTATCTTATCTCCATCGAGTAGAACTTTTCCATTATCAATGACAATGATTCTATCAACCAAACTTAGTAGGGATGTTTTGTGCGTAATTAATATAGTAGTTTTATCTTGAATAGCATTTTTTAGTCTTGAGATAAGATGACGCTCAGTAGTATTGTCCATTGAGGTACTTGGCTCATCCATTAAAATAATAGGACATTCTCTAGTAAAAGCACGTGCGACTGCAATGCTCTGTTTTTGACCACCAGAGAGACCATCTCCTCGTTCACCTACATCCATATCAAAACCTTTTGGATGGTGATTTACATAGGCATCAACCACACCAATATTTGCGGCTTTAATAATCATATCATCATCACAATCAGGTGTTTTATAAACAATATTTTCTCGAAGCGTTCCTTGAAAAAGTGAAACATCTTGTGGCACATAAGAGATATGGTTTCTCAGTTCCGTTGGATCTAGTTGATTGGTATCTATCTCATCAATCAAAACAGAACCTTCATTCGGGGTATAAAGACCCATAATAAGTTTTTCAATGGTTGACTTACCTGAACCAATACGTCCAATAATCGCAACACTCTCACCTTTATTAATCGTAAAAGAGACTCTATTTAGCGTTGGAGTTTTTTGCTCTGGATAATTGAAAACTACATCTTTAAATTCAATTTTTCCATTAAACTGGGTACGTTCAACAAATTGTTTTCCCTCTTCTTTATCTATGGGAAGTTTCATGATGTCATTGAGTGAATGAAAAGCAGTCTTAGTTTGCTGATACTGTGAAAGTAAAGAGGCAAACTGTCCCATAGGAGCAATAGCGCGTGATGAGAGGATAACAGCAGCGATAAGGCCACCCATTGTCATCTCCATATCACCTATTAAGTAAACACCTACAATTAAAACAGCTACAGTATTGAGTTGAACTAAAAACTGAGTCACGGTTGAAATAGAGTTGGTTAACATTCTTGATTTCAGGCTTTTAGTGGCGATTTCACCAGTGGCCTCTTCAAGTTTCCATTGTGCATGACCTTGTGCACCCAGTGTCTTGATGGTTTCTAAGTTATGAAGACTCTCTATTAAAACAGAACTTTTATGTGCTGAGGCTTCATAAGTACTTTCGATACTACGTTGAAGAGAACCTCGAACACTAAAAGAGTAGAGTAAAATCAGTCCAATTATTCCCAGTGGAACATAGGCAAGTTCCCCACCTAAGATATAAATAACGGTAATAAATATAATAGAAAAGGGCAAATCAATTAAGGTCGCAACCGTTGTTGATGTGAAAAAAGCGCGAACACTTTCAAATTCTCGAATAGAGTTGGCAAAAGAGCCAATTGATTTTGGTTTGACTTCTAGTTTGAGATTTAAAACCCGTTCAAAGATAAGTGAAGACATAATGACATCACTTTTTTTACCTGCTATTTCTAAAAAATAAGTGCGTATAAATTTTAACAACATATCAAAAACATACACACCCATAATACCAATGGCCAAAACCCACATCGTATCAACTGCACCGTTGGGAACCACTCTATCATAGACATTCATCGTAAAAAGTGGAGTAGCGAGAACAAAAAGGTTAATAACGAGTGAGCCAACTATAACGTCAAGATAGATTTTTTTAGAACGTAACAGTGTTCCAAAAAACCAGTGTGTGTTGTGATCAGCGGAGATTGAATCTTTATCTTGAATAACTCGGCGTTCTTCTTTAATAAAAAAACTATATCCGATGTACTCCTCTTCTAACTCTTCTATTTTAATCCATGCTTCACCCTCACTTACCTCAGGTAAGATGACTTTGGCATGGGTGTTCTCATCATTAAACCCTAATAATATACAAGCATTTTTATCTTTGAGTAATAAGATAACGGGTAAAACCATATGGGGAATATCAAGAATAGGACGTTGAATGAGATTTGATGCAAAGCCAGCACGTTTAGCTGCACGTGAGAAAAGTGATTTAGATTTGTTAAGTGCAAAAAGTTCTGGGGTAGTAAATCCATCTTCAACAGGAAGTCCATCTGTTAGGGCTTCTGCGCTAAAGGGTTTATGGTGTAGTTTGGTGAATATCACCAAACATTGTAGAAGTGGATCAGTTTTACGTCTTAGGTGTTCACTCATTTGGCTCACTAGGTGTTTGTAGTTCAGCCGTCTCTTCTTCTAAAACTTCGTCAGTTGCTTCCATCTCTTGATCTTCTTCCGTCTCGTCTTCTTCTAGCTCTTCTTCAACATCATTTGAATAAAGGGTTACTTTATTAGCAACATCAACGTCCATAGTCTCTAAAAGTTGACCCGTTACAGAAAGAATTCTATATTTGGCAAGAATCAGATCAAATTTAGCTGCCTCTTGTGTTTTTTGCGCATTGTTATATTCTAGCTTAGAATTTAAAAGGTCAAGTAGTGTACGACGACCAAGGTTAAACTCTTGTTGGTAAGAGTTTGCCGTTTTTAGTGTGTACTCACTGTGTTGTTTTAAATACTTAATCTGCTCAGTTAATATATTGTTCGCATTAAGTGCCAATCTTAACTCTTTTGTTACATCACGACTTACATCATTTAATGCACTTCTTTCTTTGGTAATAAGGAGTTGATTTTTAACTCTTTGTGCCTCATCTGAACCACCATTATAAAGGTTATAGTTTAGATTAAACATCAAACTTGCAGTTTGATCTTCACCTTCAATACCATGAATATTGTAGTTGTCAGATACAGAGGCAACCGCATCTACGGTAGGATAAAAAGTAGCACGTGAACGTTCATATACTGAATTTTGTGCGTTGATATTCTCTTGTAAAATTTGTAAGGCTGGATTAAATTCATCTGCTTGTGCATCAAGTTGTGCAAATTCTAAAGCATCAAAAATAGGCATCTCTAAATCAATTAATTCATCTACTTCAACAAAGTGTCCATAAACACGTTCAAATGTACTTTGGGCATCTAAAAAATTATTTTTTTGAGAGTAGTAGTTTGAATTGGCTAAGGCCAAACGTCCTTGAGTCTGTTCAACATCTGAGCGTTTTCCTAAACCAGCACTTGTTTTCTCTTTTGTCTTTTTTAAGATATTCATATGAGTTTGAACATTGGTCTCTTCAAGATCAAGTAACTGTTTTGCTTTAATATAGTTCACATAAGATGTGATAGCACTCAGTGAAAGTTTATTGGCTTCGTCGAGTGTTGCATAAGCTGTTGAGTTTACACGAGCGCGCTGCTCATTGATACCCTCTTGTGTTGCAAAACCTTCAAATAGGTTCTCCTGTAAGGTAAGACCCAATTCAGTACGTGCTAAAACACCTGCTTCACTATCTGTAAGGTTTGGCGTATTGGCATACTCTGGGCCTACTTTAGCAACAAGGTCTAGCTTTGGATACCAGCCAGCTTTTGCACTGTTAAGGTCTTCTTGAACTGCCTTGTGCGCGCTGAGTTGTTTTTGGATTTTTGGATTGGTTTGAACAGTTTCTTGAACCATCTGTTTAAGTTCAAGTGCATTAAGTGAGCTACATATTAGAGCTGCAGCTGTAAAAGCAATAGTAATTTTCATTGTATACCTTGTAGTACCTACATTTAAAATTTCTGTAAGTTTTATAACTAATTTTAATGGATAGTACATGATGTAGAATTAAGACTCTATAAAAAAGTGATAAGAAAGTGATAAATAAAGTAGGATGAGTAAAAAAGTCATTATTTTTTCATTTTGACAAATTCGGGTAAAATACGTAAAATTTATTTAAAAGGTCTGTTATGGCTAATATTAGTATGGGTGATATCAAAAAAGGCGTACGTCTAGAAATCAGTGGCGTAGCTTATAGAGTTGTTGAATTTCAACACGTTAAACCAGGTAAGGGTGCAGCATTTGTACGTTGTAAGGTTAAAAGCTTTTCTACTGGTAAAGTTGTTGAGAAGACTATTCATGCAGGTGATAAGTTTGAGATTCCGAACATGGAACATAAAACAATGCAGTTTCTCTATGATGATGGTGAACAGTACCAATTTATGGACAATGAAACTTATGATCAAATCGGTCTTAACTATGAGCAGTGTACGGATGCGAGTAAATGGTTTAAAGATGGAATGGATTGTGAAATCATTTTTCATAACAACAATGCAATCAGTGTTGAAGCGCCAGGGACTATGGAGCTTGAAGTAACTGAAACAGGTCCAAAAGATAAGGGCGATACTTCTAGTGGATCTAAGAAACCAGCAACACTTGAAACTGGCGCAGTTATTCAGATTCCTTACCACGTACTTACAGGCGATATCGTTAAAGTAAATACAGTTGATAGCGAATACCTAGAAAAAGTTAAATAATAGATCTCTTTTGAGAGCCTATCTTTTTTGATAGGTTTCTCTTACCTCATTAACCTCTCTTTTTAAAATTATAATATCTTCTTTTGATGCCTCTTTTGAATAACGTACCTTATGATATAAATTATTAATTTTTTGTATTTTATTAATATCATAAAACACTTCTAATTCTCTCAAAAAATCTTGAATACTTTGTGATTTTAACATCACTATCTTATGTTTTTTAGCATCTTTAATAAGAGGACTTAAGTAGTTGTATTCCTCTTTCTTTTGAAGGGTGCGTGCAAAAAAGAGAGCAGTAATAATAGCCAGAGAACTGAATAAAACAAGATACAAAAGAAAGGTAAAAAGGAACTTTGTATTGTTAAGTAACCTATCTAAAATATTAAGCTGTTTAAAGTGTGAATATTCCAAGATCCAGTTTTCGATAATATATTTTAGATACATCAGTTTTAAATTACTCTGTTTTATGAAGTTGGCCAGCGCGCTGGGATTACTCTCTTCTAGGTTTTGAAGATTTTCATTATTACTGGCATACCTTGTACTTTCTACTCTAATCCATCCTTCATCTTTTAGATAGACTTCTACCCAAGCGTGTGCGGCGCTCTCTCTTACTACAAGATATTTTTCATAAGTATCACTAGAGTTCATAAGATATCCCGTGACCACACGCGCAGGCAATCCTGCACTACGCGCCATATAGGTAAAAGCAGAAGAAAAGTGAACACAATAGCCTTTTTTAGAGCCAAAGAGAAAAGAGTCGATTGGGGTTGTAGCATCTAATTTCCCAGGTTTTAAAGTATAGGTGAGGTTTTGATTTGAAAAAAATGAAACCAGATTTTGAAGAGTCTCTTTATCACTCTCTTTTTTGAGGCTCAAAGCGGCTTTGCTACTTTGAGGATCGCGCTGAATATCAACATCAAGGGCATACTCTTTGATAGTTTTGGATAACGGAATATTCAGTTTATATTTAAGATATGAGATACCTTTATAACGATAAGTCTCATCAATTTTTTCTTTATATAAAAGAGTGTAGTCTTGATAATAATTGGCGCCAACAGGGATATATAACCCAAGATCCAGTGTGTAAAGCCATTTTTCATTATGCGGATATAGTGTGATATCATAAGAGGTTTTTCCACCTAGGTAGAGAGAACTTTCATTGATAGAGAGTTTCTCTCTATCTTGTGTAGGCATCTGAGTAAAAGAGTCTGTATTGTCTTGATAGAGCGTTGTTCCACGAAAATACAAAGAGGTGCTTTTTTCAAACTTTTCTTTAAAAAAGACTTCCATGACGATTTTTTTTGAGGGCACGAGTTGGGCATCACTGCCTAAGCTCATCTTCCCATTATGACCTGAACGTTTTACAAACTCATCTTTAAAACCATAATCTTTTTTATCAAAACTGATACGGGGAAAAACCATAAAAAGTATGGCGACCACAGGTAGGGAAAAGGCAAATATTGAGAGTGCATATTTGAGTGCGTCCCCTAAGGAACTGTGCATCTTGCTCCATAAAAGAAGTAACATAAATGTAAAAAGTGTCATAACCATATAAAAAAGCATGAGTATTGAGTTATGCATAAAAAAAGAGAGAAAGAGCAGCATTGCAGGGGCGAAAATTATATAGAAATTTAACTCTTTTTTGAAACGTTGTAAGACAACAGCCAAAATTAAAAGGGCATTAATCAAAGCAATAAATATCGAAAAACGGTTCAGTGATGAAAAATTAAAGTCGGTATAAAATGAGATAATGATAGAGATAAACCCAAAGAGTGCTAAGCCTCTTTGTACGCCAGGAGAGATCTCTTTTTTTAAAACTAAAAGCCCCAGCGCGCTGAGAAGAAACACAAGCATGGGAAATTTAAGATAGGCAAGGTGGGGGATGATGGCTAAAATTAAAGCCAAATCTACCAGTGCGCTGGAAGAGGGGGTCTTAATAGCGAGCAAGTTTTTTAAGTATTTCATCACTGCTCCATTTGCTACTCTCTATTTTCTCATAAGGCATCATTATTATAAATTCTAGTGCGAATTTTTCACACTCTAATACCCATAAACATAGCTGCGAAAGTCGAGCTTCGTCATCTCGCTCACAACGCTCAAAATCAAAAATTAGATCATTTTGATCATCACTATAACTAAACTCTTTACTTTGAAGTCCTTTTCCTTTGGCTAAAGATTTCCAGTGAATATGTGAAATTTTGTCTCCATGCACATACTCTTTTAGTCCCTCTTGATCCTCAATATCTGCGTAATTAACTTCCTTGCGTGCTAAAAATGATTCAAGCGATTTTCCCTTAGGTTCAGGATAGACATCATAGTTTTTATTGATATCAAACACTTTAAAAAAGAATTGATGTGGGAGTGGGAAAAAACTTTCACACCGTACTGTTGTAAGCGTATGCGCTCCACGTGAATGATGCTGGTGTTCTAGCTCTAAAAGTGAAGACTTACTTGATGAAATATTATTAAGGTGTTTTTTTTTATCTTGACTATAACAGGTGATATCATAGATGTCTCGCTCACTGTTGGATGACAAGTGTAGGGTATAAACACTTTTTTGATTAACAAAGGCACGTTGCATAGAGAAAAGTTTTAACTCTAAGGCACGGATATTTCGTCGTCCAAATAGTCCTCCTGTATAGGCAAAGGCAAAGGTAAAAAAGAGCGCCATATAGACAATATTGTAATTATGTACAAAGGCCTGTAAAAAAAGGGCAACAAAAATACCAATAAGTAGATAAATATATTTTGTTCCGCGCTCGCTTCCTTTTCTAGCGTGTCTCTCAAATGAGTTCGAGAATCTTTTTTGCAGCTGATTCATGATGATCATCTAATGACTCCAATCTCTGCGCTAAAACACTGGGAAGTATGGCAGTAATATCATCAGGTATAACAAAGTCACGATTTTGAATAAAGGCGTAGGCTTTGGAAAGTTGTACTAAAGCCAGTGCGCCACGAGTCGAAAGCCCGTACTTAAACAAAGAGCTCTCTCTTGAGTGTCGAATGATTTCTTGAATAAGATCTAATATCTCATCATTTAGGTGGATACTCTTGGCACTGCTTAGTAGTCCTAAAACCTGCTCTTTATCAAATGATTTGAGTTCTATTTTTGGATTAATTACTCCACGCTCAAGTATAGCGCGCTCACTTTTTGCATCAGCGTACCCTAAAGAGATAGTACAGATAAAGCGGTCTAACTGTGAGCTGGGCATCTTAAAAACACCATTCTCTTCGTAAGGATTTTTAGTCGCAATGACAAAAAATGGAGCACTGAGTTGATGGGTTTTATTTTCAATACTGACCTGATGTTCTGCCATCGCTTCAAGCAGCGCGCTCTGTGTTTTAGCAGAGGCTCTATTTATCTCATCGACCAGTAAGATAGAGGTGAAAATAGGACCCGGTTTAAAATGAAACTGTGCACTTTTAAGATCATAATATTCAACACCGATGATGTCAGAAGGAAGAAGGTCTGAAGTGAATTGAATACGTCCAAAATTAAGGCCCATTACTTGTGAAAATGTCTTGGCTAAGGTGGTCTTTCCCACACCCGGAAGATCTTCGATAAGTAAGTGCCCACCTGCTAAAAAAGCAGCGAGTGCCAACTCTATCTTATCTCGCTTACCAACAACGACTTTTTCTATCTCATCTAAGATGGCGTGTATTAATTCATTTTGAGTATTCAAGGATATCCTTTAGTTAAAGAATCTTAACACACTTAAATAAACACATCCACCCCAATACGTTCACTTAGACTCTGTCCATTCATGGTGAGTTCAACGCGCTTGTGTAGATCAAGGATTATTAGTTTATCTTTTAACATGGTGTTTAAAATATTGGTAAATGTTTGAGCGCTTAGTTGTGAGAGTTTATGAACATTTTTGATACCTATCAAATCAGTCTGAGAGATAATATAAAATATCTGTAGCGCGCTGGGGTGAGAAAAAGAGTTGGGGTAAGTATTTAAGATATTTTGTATCTTCATAGCGCGCAAGATATCACTCTCGTCTAAATCATACTGCGAAAACTCCAACTTATCTTCAAGTTCATCAACCAAACGCTCTTCCAAAATTTCAGGAGTCACGGTATTGTTGGTCTTTACTTGATCGGGATGTTGGACTGCGGCTAACTTGGCTTGAAGTTCATCATTGAAACTCATAAAATACGTACTTTCATAATCAACTTCTCCATTGCATAAGGATCTGTCACAGTAAAGTAGATGTTCCCCTCACTTACAAAAGCAACCCCATTACCTTTTTCTATCGTCTCTTCACCGTTATAATAATCTTTATTAGCATATTCAAGTGTGTACGTGTTTCCTGCAATGATTTTTAGGTTTTGTAATTCTGTTTGGGTGTGTGGAGTGAAAGTCATCTCTTAATATCATCCAAGGTTGTATCGCTAAACATAAATCAAATCCTTCTTAATCATCTCGTGCATAGCTTCCAAAAATTAGCTAAAAGTATTATAGCATTTTCGATAATATGAGACTAGAGAAATAGCAGCCTCTAAAATATTTGAATACATAGAGATGTTCTATAACTCAAAAAGAAGAGATAGCTATTTGGATTATATTTCACCAAATGAGTTTGAGAAAAGGTATAATTTAGAGTCTTTAAAAAAGTAGGTTTTTACTTGATTAGTAATTGTCTAGTTTATTGGGGACATTCCAAAGCCATATTAATAAATAAAGTTATATCAGAGGTTGTATCTAAGTTGCCTTTAGCTTAAAGTTGAGGTTTAATTTGTTTGAAAGTGCTTAAAATAGGGGGATAAAATGGTGGATCCTCAGGGAATAATACTCTTCCTATTTTAGGGACTTATGCACCACACTAAAAATATCTATCCCTAAATCTATCCCCAAAAAAGGTGTGTGAAATATTTTCCTTTGTTTTTCGTTAAGGTTAAAATCTTTTACTTTTTATTGATATCTTCAATCATTTTATTAATTGTTATGAGTAGCTCAACTATCTCATCATTACAGATATCAAAAATCACGACTGCATCCAAATCAAAATAGTGGTGTGATAAAATATCTCTAATACCTTTAATCTCTTTCCATTTTATATGTGGATATTGTGCAAGTAGTTTTTTATCTGTTAGTTTGTCTATATTCTTTAAACTCTCTCCAACAGCGATAAGTTTCATACAGATACTATCAAGCTTTTCTTGCCCCTCTTCAGTATCACAAAAGTCATCAGCTTCTTTAGCATATGAACATCTTTTTTCAACAACAACTAAAGCATCTCTAATCTGTTCTAGTGTATCAAGAACTAACTCTTTATCATACTGCATAGATACCATCTCGTAAAATTCGTTTTTTTAAATATGGG
>JADGDM010000023.1:18171-38539 GCA_016744905.1 Sulfurimonadaceae bacterium
GAGACAGTTTTATCCCTTAGTCTAACAATATCTACTTTTAGATGAAGGTCTTCTTCTATAAGTTGTTTGATAGCTATCATGTCTAAAAGTTTAGGGTGCATTTGTACAAATATATCAATATCGCTATCTTTAGTAGCTTCATCTCTTGCATAGCTTCCAAATAGACCAATTTTCTCTACATTATATTTATTATGGAATTCTTGGTAGTGTTCTTTAAGATAGTTTAGTACATCAAATTTTGTCATAATAAACCCCTTAGTTGATTTTATATTTTTATTATAGCATTTCTATGTGTAATAAATAATAGGGGAGGCTGACAACATTACAAAGAAATGATACTTGAAATTATTTAGTTATCATACTACTTGAAAAGTTTTAAAAAGGAACACTTCAAGTTTTTTTAAAAAGTTAGAGAACTCATCTTTAGTCTGCTCATTAAACTCAAATACTCTTAATGCTTGGAAATTTTGTACATCAACAAGCTCTATCATATTTGGGCTTTTACTTGAACTAGTAAGCCTTATCGGAGCTATGGTGTCTTTAACTTGCTTAGACACTCTCATCTGTTTAAACTCATCTAAGCAGAAGTAATGGTGAATCCTCGGATGGGAGACTTTAACCTATCGCTGGCTTTCAAGCCAGCGCTCTTAGTTACTTATTTACTAGGCTCACTTAAGTCGCTGCTATCTAGTAAGATAGGGACTAAGATGAGTGAAGCCATGACTGCGGTGAGGGTTCCAAAGATGAGTGCCACTCCAAGACCACCAAATACTGCGTCACCAACCAATAACATCGAAGCCAAGATGATGGCTGCGGCAGTTAAGAAGATTGGTTTTGAACGTGTTGTAGTGGCAAAGGCAATGGCGTCACGTTTTTCTAGTCCTTTATCATTGATAAGAGATTTTGCAAAATCTATCAACAACAGTGAGTTTCTTGAACTGATACCGATAAGGGCGATAAATCCAATCAATGAAGTTGCCGTTAGATAGAAGGTCTCACCATTAATCATAGTCATTATCCAGTGACCAATAATGACCCCAACGATAGAGATAAAACTACCCAATAAAACGATACCACTGAGTGCAAAGCTTTTGTAGTAAACAACCATCAGTAAAAAGATCAAAATTAATGCCGCAATAAATGCTGCACCTAAGTCGATAAAGGTTTTGATAGTTACTTCCATCTCTCCATCAAAGTTTAGAACGTAGCGCGCTCCATCTTTTTTGCTGACCAGTCTTAGATTAAATAGACCTTCGGTGCTTACTTCGTACTCATCTTCAAACAACTCCATCATCTCACTACGTGCATCGATAAGTGGATAGACTTGAGAAACCATATCGGTCTCCGCCAATACAGCTGTCATTTGGCGTAAGTTCTTAGAGATAATCATCGGATTTGATGTTGTTTTTTCAACACTAACAACTTCCGTTAACGGAACCATCATCCCTCTTTGATTCATAAGTCTGATAGAAGACAGTTTATTTAAAACTGCTTTTTTAGAGTTGTCTTCAAATATCTTTGAACTATTCTGTAAGGTAACAAACAGAGCTATTTGATCATCATAAAGTTGTGAATTCTTTACGGCAACAGCCGTTCCTTCAAAGGCAAGATATAAGATATCGTTGACCTGTTTGATATCCAGACCAGACTTGGTTATTTTTTCGCTGTTAACGACAATCTCATATTTTTCATACTCTTCATCTTGCATGATATCAACATCAACCAAACCAGCAGTTTTTTTGAAGATACTTTCGACTTTTAGAGCGATATCACGTAGAACTACAGAATCATCACCATAGACTTCTAAAACGAGTGCGGCTAAAACCGGAGGACCTGCAGGTGGTTCAACAAACTTGATACTAGTCCCATGTTTTAACTTTGCACAAGACTCAGTAATAAGGGGGCGAAGACGCTGAACCATGTAAAAAGAGTTTTCAGTTCGGTGATGTCCTTTAATAAGATTGACAACAATTTCAGCAACATTTTCAGAGTTTTTAAGATGTGAGCCTTTGATAAGACCAGCAAAATCAAGTGGCGCGCCTGTTCCTAAAAAGGTTTCGATATTGGTGACCTCTTTCTCTTGTTGTAAACTGGTGACAACACAGCTACTGAGCATCTCTGTTTCGATAATCGAACTCCCATTAGGAAGATCAATAGTGATGGTAAAGGTATCGTTATTTTTTCCCGGTAACATTTTGGCTAAAACAATTTCACTGGGGATCATCATCACAGCAGCGCCAAAAGAGACCAGTATTAACATTAACATCGCTGTTTTTTTTGCTTTTGAGTTGAGTAAAGATAGTAAAAATTTATACATTAGTGCGCCTTCTTTTTTAACATTCTACTTGCCAGATAAGGTGTAAATATATAAGCTACAAAAAGTGAAGCAACAAGGGCAACGGGTACGTTAAGTGGGATTGGTTTCATAAACTGTCCCATCATATCACCAACAAAAAGCATCGGAACCATGGTTAAAATGATGGCAAATGTTGCCACATTTGTTGGTGCACCAATCTCATCAGTGGCTTCAATCATCAAGTCATCCATACTTTTATCATCCGCTTCAGGTGAGTGAAGGTGACGGTGAATATTTTCAATAACAATAATCGCTGCATCAACCAACAGACCTAGGCTCAGAAGAAAGGCAAAAAGCGTAATTCTATTAATAGTTTGATCACCTAAATAGGCGACAAAAAGTGTAATGGCTAAGATGGCAGGTACCGTAAATGTAACGATAATAGACTCTCTCCAACCCAGAACAAATACCAAAAGAACAGCGATAATAATAATTGATAAAACAAGGTGATAAACCAGCTCATTTACCGCTTCATTGGCGCGCTCGCCATCATTACGAGTAATGACGTACTTGATGCCTTTTTTCTCTAGTGAAGCACTCATTAGTTCCAATTTCTTAGCAACACTGTTTGAAATATTTACAGCATTGGTTCCTTGAAGTTTTGAAACAGTTAGGGTTACTTGATCTTGTAGTGGTGAAAAAGTGTGATTATGATCACCTACACTGATCTGAGCGCGCTGATAGTTTTGAAAATCTTTTCCATCTTCTATCGTGGCTACATCTTTAAGATGAATAGCAGAACCTTGATGGATGGCGACGATAATATTTCCGATATCGTTTTCATTATCGATGGCATTTTTGATACCCAATAAAACGATTTTATTGTCTTTTGTTCTGTTTTTAACCTCTGGCACATTATATGCCAGTGATTTTACAGAGTTTACAATCATCCCTAAAGAGAGGTTGTAAGCTGAGAGTCTATTTTGATCAACAAGGATATTAAATTGATGTTTATGTCCACCTTTGATATTGGTAATGGCAACATTGTCTAATGCATTGATACTGTGCTGAATATTTTTAACTTCATCGAAAAGTTGAGGAGGACTCATACTGGTGTCTGAAGCATAAAAAGCGATAGAGACAATAGGAATATCGATATCAATATCTAAGGGTTTGATGATAGGATTGATAGCGCCTTGTGGAAATATCTCCATATTTTGCATAATCTTATCGTAGATTTTTAGATTTGAGGCATCTTGCTTTTCACCGATGACAAACGAGGCATTGGTGACAGCAAAATTATCTTGCGCCACAGACATAATGGTATCAATACCCTTAATCTCTTTTAGCTTACGCTCAAGAGGATTAATGATAACGCGCTGAATCTCTTTTGCACTGGCCCCGGGTAGGGCAATGATAACGGTTGATCCCGATACAACCATTTGAGGGTTCTCTTCACGTGGCATGATAGAGAGAGAAATATATCCCAAAAATAGTAAAAATATACCCAACACTGGCGTCAGTGGTGAGCGGATAAAATAGGCGGCAAATTTACCGGCTATATCATGAGGTTTATATGAATTTGTCTGCATTTTTAGGCCTACTTGATATTAACTGTGGCGTACATGCCTGGAAAAATACTTCTACTTTTAGATTTAAAAGAGAGTTTTATTTTAAAGGTATGTGTCATAGTGTTTGAACTAGGGATGATGGCAACAACACGTCCAATTCCTTTAAATCCAACAGAAGGAATTTCAACTGCTACTTTTTTGTTATAGTTAAATCTTTTAAGATCTGCTTCACCAACTTCGATGCTGATACGAAGCTTGTTTAAATCTGAAAGTATAAATGCTGGCATACCTGGCATTGCCATCTCACCAACATTGATATTTTTACGAACAATAACACCATCATTTGGTGCTTTGATACTTAAGTAACGGTACTGGTTTTCTACCTCTTTGAGTTGTGCTTGTGCTGATTGGACTTGTTGCTGAGAGATTTGAACCATAACGGCTAAGTTTTTAGCTGCGAGTTCTAGATTTTCAACCTCATAACGAGAGACCATTTTTTTATCCAGTAGACGTTTGTGGCGCGCCAGATTCATGTTAATATTGGTCAGTTGATTTTGATTCATCTGTAGTGAAAGTTGCGCTTGAGAAACACCAAGTTCTACACGTGCTTTTGCTGAGTCAACTTCTTTAGAGTCGATTTTATAAAGCAGTTGACCTTTCTTTACGCGCTCACCTTCAGAGGCATTTACATCCGTAATAAAGCCCATAAAACGACTCGTAATCATCTTCTCATTGTCCGAAATAACGGTTCCTGATAGAGTCAGTCCATCTGCCATAAGTGTCATACCTAGTGCGATTAATAGTAGTAATTTTTTCATTTTTATTCTCCTTGGTTTGCTAGTTTTTCATAATCAAATATCTTTTGATTACGTTTGTTTTTAACTTCTTGAAGCTCTAATACTTTTTCTATCTGTTCAGACTGTTTGATGATGACATCACTCATTGAAGCCAGTTGTTCTTTATAACGCTCTTCATAAGAGCTGTAAATCGAACTGGCGAGTTTAAATTCAAGTTCTAAACTTTCGATATCATAGTCTAAACTTTTAATCTCAGTTTTAATTTTTTGTGCTTGAAGAGCAATCCCTTTTTTAGCAATCTCAACTTGTGTTTGGATTTTTAGATGCTCGATTCTTGCTGCTTGTAGTTTGCTGTTATCGACGCCACCATTAAAGATATTCCATGTCATACGTCCACCGACTGTGTACGAAGCATGCTCTGACGCATCTTCAAAAAAGACGGTAGAAGCTGTTCCGACTTCTGCAAAAGCACCGATAACTGGTAAATAAGATGCCTTATTTAAACGTACCATCTCCTTACGAATTTCCAAGGCTGTACGTGCTTTACTCATCTCAACATTACTGTTTAATATATCTTGATTCGTATATTCAGGCATTTGAAGTTCAGACGTAGGCAGTATAATATCATTAGTTTCTTCATTGAGTAAAAAACTGATGTACTGATAAAGAACCTCTTTATTGGCATTAAGTTGATTAAGTAAACGTGCAATTTTACTTTTTTTAGACTGAACTTCTAAAAGGTCAATATTTTTAGCATAACCCTCTTCAATCATCGTGTTTGCCATTATTTCAAGATTTTGAATATTGTCTAAAATAATCTCTAAGTTGGATACTGAATAGTCTAAAAGTGCCATATCATAGTAAGACTTTTTAATCTCAAATATTTTTTCATTAATAACGGCTTGTTTATCAAGTGTTTTAAGCTTTTCATATGTTTTTGAGATTTTAGAGTATGAAGTAATCATTCCCCCTACATAGAGAGGTACTTCATAACGTACACGTGTTTGAAAAAAATTGGATTCATCTGGATTATTAAGTCCATCAATAGGCGCATCTGCATCGATGAGCCCTGATCCAATAGCCGTAAAATCAAATCCAAAATCATTAAAGGTTGCTTCTCTTGAGGTGAGTTTAAACCCAAAAACATTTCCGGCATCATTTGAGCGCGCTATATCTTGGACAAGGTCTAATTTACCCCACATCATGCCGCTCGCAGCGCTACTTTCTTGTTCTGCAACTTTTTCATCATAAACGGCTGCTTTGATTTCTAAGTTACTGGTTTTTATTTTTTCAATAGCCGCATCAAGTCCTAGTGGGTTTGCCCCTGATGCATTTAGTGTTAAGATAAAAAGTAGTAGTATTGTTATCTTTTTCAATTTCATTTTCCTTATTTATTTAATAAGTTGGAATTATAGTGAATTCTATTTTTATTTAGTTGATATGCGGAACTAAATAATAATTTTAAGTTAACTATAATTTATTATTTACATAAGTAAATTTTATCTACATTTTTCTGTGATATAATATCCTTAAAAAAGAATTACTTATGAAACTATTACCTCTTTTATCCCTTCTAACATTTCAAGTTCTTTATGCCCAATCTTTTGTTGTTACTGCTGGTGCCTTCAATTCAGGCTCAGAAGGGACACTTCAATACACCCAAGAAAACTCAACTTGGAATGTGAACGGGACAGGGGTTGATACCCTGAATTATCTTGCCCAACCACAGTTTTATATGGCAGGTGATTTTGAAATTACACAAGCCTATCTACCCCATCTAAAGGCAGATTACATACATCTTTCCACCAGTGGTGTCTCAACTAAAGATGTTGAAATCTTAGGAGCAGATCTTTCCGTGAATGCCAACTCTGAACTGGAAATTACCAATTTAGACCTTGCAGGATATTACACAATTTTTGAGCATAAAAATTATCCAAGTTTTGATCTGGGATTAACAGTACGTTACATGACTTATAATTACAAGGTAAGTACCAAAGATACTTATGAAACAAGTGGATTTTTAAAAACTATTGTCAATCTTATCCCAGATTATACAGAGTCTGGATATGCATTTTTACCGATGCTTTATAGCAGACTACGATATGACCTCCCATTTTTAGATATGACAGTAAGCGCTGATTCTAAACTTTTAATGACGGCTGATTCAACCTTATATGATAACCGTATCCAAGCCGATATTGTTGTCGAATTTAATGATGTACTTATGGCTGTTTTTGAAGTTGGCTATCGTGCTCAGTATTACAAGTTAAGTGGTGCTGACTCTGATAGTGTTGAAACTGATTTGAGTTACAAAGGTCCTTATGCTGGGGTAGGTTTACACTTCTAGTTTTAAAGCATTCACTTGATCTTTTAAAATCATAAAGGTTGATCCAATAGAATGGGTTGAACCATTACTGTTCACTTCATATATATTTAAAAAAAGATTTTTATCTCCACTAAATTCTATAGCGCGTTGCCAAGCAGTTACTAAAGACAAGGGTGTGTTAAAGAGTGTCTTAACTGTTTGTTGATTTAAAAACATCGGCGTTGATGATGAAAATAGAAGATAATTTTTAGAATACTCCGTTGTTGAAAAAATGAGGTAAGGCGTTAATCTATCAAAATTTAGCACACTTGAAAAAGTACTGACATATTCAGATTGTAATGTGAATTTTTGAGTAAAAGAGAGCATCAATGTGTTTATCAATTCGATATTATTGGTAATGTTTGTCGCCATTTTTTTTGAACTGTCCATCATAGAATAACTATTTTTAATCAGTGCATCTGTGGTGTTGACATCCGTGACAAAAGTAGAAATGATGGTACGTTGTATATTTAATGAGGCCAGTATCATCTGATCAACTTCAACAATTAAACTACCTGCGACTGTTTCATCTTGTTTTGGACTGGTGTCATTTGAACAAGCAGATAAAAAGAGAAGAATCCCCAAGATAAATACTTGAACAAAAATATTTTTCATAATATTAAAAACTTACTTTTACACTATTTGAAATAGTTGAAATTGTATTGTTTGTGCCATCAATACGTTTGATTGAAAGGTAACATGCAGTTGAACCACAAAACTCACTAACCTGTGACCATTTTGATTCTAATGTTGAGTTATTACTGATGTAGAGTGAAAGTGTTGCTCCCGTATTAAATGTAGGTTCTGCGGATGCAAAAATAAGATAGGTTGCACTACTTGGAATCATCGAAATAGTGGGTGCATCTGATAACTTGTCCCCATCACTAGGAGAAGTAAGTACCACTGCATTGTTTTGAGATGAGGTGAGTGTGGTAAGTGTTTGAGATAAAATCTCTTCTGTACTAACAATACGATCTGCCATCTTACCAATCTCTTCTGCCATCAGACCAATATCATTTGAAAGATCAGAAACTAACTCTTGTTGTTTCACAACGATGAGTCCAACCGAGTTAATATTGTCTTGCATAGTAGTGAAGTCAGTGTAGGTAATATCTTCTGCTAGAAGCATATTTACAAAAAATGTTAGACTGATTAATGCAATAATTTTTTTCAAATGCTTTCCTTTTAATTGAATCTATATTATAATCTAAATATATCACATACATATAACAATATAAAATTTAATGCTTAAAAAGGACAATTAATGGCGCAAGCAGAGGCGAGACATATCTTAGTAGACAATGAAGAATTATGTAAGAAATTAATGAAAGAGTTGGCCAATGGTGCAGACTTCAGTGCGCTGGCAAGCAAGCATTCTCTTTGTCCTTCAAAGTCAAAAGGTGGAGACTTAGGGATGTTCTCTCAGGGTCAAATGGTGAAAGAATTTGACGAAGCGGTCTTCAAAGCAGATGTTGGCGCACTAGAAGGGCCTATAAAAACAGAGTTTGGCTATCATCTCCTTGAAGTGACATACAGAAGATAAGGAGTTTATTATGAACTTAGAAATATTAGAACAATTTTTACTTTATTCATTACTTATAAATATGGGAATATATACATTTACTGCACTTGCCTTGTTGGCATTTAAAGATTGGATTTATAAAATACACCATATGTTTTTTAATCTTAGTCAAGAGGGATTTAATCAATCCATGCAAAACTATCTGGCCAGTTATAAGCTACTCATGACTTTTTTTAATTTCGTACCTTGGTTGGCACTTTTAATTATTAAATAATCTATTGATTGTTTTCTATCATCTTCTTGATTTTTAAAGCCTTTTCAAAGTGATCAAGTTGATGTGTTTGTATCCACCAGGTGGCAGCTTCCATTAAAAGTTCTGGATTGTCATTTTTGTTGGCAAAAAAAGCGTAAAAAGAGAGCCCAACACTCTCACCTTTTTGCTCTATTTTTTTGTTACATACTTCAATGATTTTATTTTTTAGAGATGTCTGCATAAGTACCCATTATTAATTTTTTGAGTATTATAATTAAAAGAACTTTGGACTCATCTTCACTTAATTCAAAACCACTATAATAAAAAAAAATTTCACAAACCCATAACGATTAGCAAGGTCATCCATGAGCGTACAACAATTCACCCATTTACATCTGCACACTGAATATTCTCTACTAGATGGTGCCAATAAAATCACCAACCTTGTTTCACGAGTTAAAGAGCTTGGCATGGAATCAGTAGCAATGACAGATCATGGAAATATGTTTGGGGCGATTGACTTCTGGCATCAGATGACAGATGCTGGAATTAAGCCTATTATAGGGATGGAAGGTTACATCCACAATGGTGATGAGATAGGGGATAAGTCAACAAAACAGCGTTTTCATATCTGTCTGTTTGCGAAAAATCAGAAGGGTTATGAAAACCTGATGTATCTCTCATCAAAAGCTTTTATTGAAGGTTTTTATTACTTTCCTCGCATCAACCGTAAAGAGTTGTTTGAGCACTCTGAGGGTCTTATCTGTACCTCTGCGTGTCTGCAAGGAGAAGTCAACTGGAACTTAAATCTTCAAAACGAACGTAATGTTAAAAATGGAGCAGGTGGTTATGACGCCGCAAAGCAGGTGGCTCTTGATTATAAAGAGGTATTTGGGGATGATTTTTATCTTGAGCTGATGCGTCACGGGATTGGTGATCAGCTTTTTATTGATGATCAAGTTTTACGTATTGGACGTGAGTGCGATATTAAAGTAGTTGCGACCAATGACACCCACTACACTTACCCAGATGATGCCCAATATCATGAGGCATTTATGTGTATCGGGATGAATAAACTTTATGATGATCCAAATCGTATGCGTCACTCGGTACATGAGTTTTATCTTAAAAGCCCTGAGCAGATGGCAAAACTTTTTGCAGATATTCCTGAGGCGATTGAGCATACGCAAGAGATCGTTGAGAAGTGTGTTTTAGAGCTTGACTTGGGTGATCCAACACCACCAAACTTCAAGTTTACGAAAGAGTACGCGGATGAAGAAGGTCTAAACATTGACTATCAAGATGACGCTCCATTACCAGAGGGTGCATCTAAAGATGATCAGAAAAATTGGCTCAGCGCGCTGGATAAAAATGATGCAGAGTACTTTACTATCAAGTGTAAAGAGGGTCTTGAAAATCGTCTGAAAATTGTTCCTGAAGCACGTCACCAAGAGTACAAAGATCGTCTGGTTTTTGAGATGGACATCATCAACTCTATGAAGTTCCCTGGTTATATGATGATTGTTTGGGACTTTGTTAAGGTTGCCAAAGAGATGGACATCGCTGTTGGCCCAGGACGTGGTTCAGCTGCAGGTTCACTGGTGGCTTTTTCACTAGACATTACCGATATCGACCCAATGAAGTATGATCTACTTTTTGAGCGTTTTCTAAACCCTGAACGTGTATCGATGCCCGATATCGATATGGACTTTATGCAAGCGCGCCGGGGTGAGGTTATTGATTATGTTGTTGAAAAATATGGTCGTAATCAAGTCGCACAGATCATCACCTTTGGTTCTCTTTTAGCCAAAGGGGTTATCCGTGATGTTGCACGTGTTTTAGAGATGCCACTGTCTCAAGCGGACAAGATGGCGAAGCTTATTCCTGATGAGTTGGGAATTACCCTTAATGGTAAAACAAAAAAGGGTGAGTTTATCGATGGCGCGTATCAAAAAGAGCCAAAGATTCAAGAGATGATCAGTGAAGACGCAAATGTTGGACGTGTTTGGGAGTTTGCTAAAAAGCTTGAAGGGCTGAAACGTAACTCAGGGATTCACGCCGCTGGTGTCGTTATCTCAAATGAAGAGCTGTGGTATAAAACACCTATTTATAAACCCTCTGGTGAGACAACCTTTGTAACGCAGTACTCACTGAATTTTCTTGAAGATGTTGACCTTATCAAATTTGACTTCCTTGGTCTGAAAACATTGGATGTTATCCAAAATGCTGTAAAACTTATCAAAGGTCGTTACGATAAAGATGTGGTCTGGCATGAGATAAACGAGGATGATCCAAAGGTTTATGATGTTATTCGTGGTGGTGATACGGTTGGGATGTTCCAGATAGAGTCAAGTGGAATGCAAGATCTTAACCGACGCCTCATGCCTGATAATTTTGAGGATTTGATTGCGGTCTTGGCACTTTATAGACCAGGGCCGATGGAGTCAGGAATGCTTGATAGTTTTATCGAGCGTAAACATGGTCGTGAACAGATCGAATATACTTTTGATAGTATGCAAGAGATATTGGGCAATACTTATGGGGTCATCGTTTATCAAGAACAGGTTATGCAGATTGTTCAAAATATCGGTGGATTTTCACTTGGTTACTCAGATATTATCCGTCGTGCGATGGGTAAGAAAAAAGATATGGCTGTCTACAATGCTGAGTTTTCAGAAGGTGCCAAAGGGCAGGGTTATGACTATGACAAAGCCTCTAAACTGTTCGACCTTATCGAGAAATTTGCAGGGTATGGTTTTAATAAATCTCACTCAGCAGCCTACGCCATGGTTACCTTTCAAACAGCGTGGTTAAAGACCTACTATCCGACAGAGTTTATGGCGGCACTATTAACATCTGAGCGTGACAATACTGAAAAAGTAGTACGCTATATCGATGAAGTAAAACGCATGGGTATGGAACTCTCTCCACCTGATGTAAACCACTCTCAGCTTGAGTTCTCAGCTATAAATCGTGATGGGGTTCAGACCATTCTTTTTGGATTGGGCGCTATTAAAGGGGTAGGGTCTGCGGCAGTAGAGTCGATTCTTGATGTTCGTAAAAATGGTGAGTTTAGCGATTGGCAAGATTTTGTTAACCGCATCGAGCCATCAAAAGTAAACAAGCGTGTTATTGAGTCGATGACCAAATCAGGTGGATTTGATCAGTTTAATTTCTCACGTAAGGCTATTTTAGAGCAGATAGAGACCATCATCGATACAGCTAAAAATGCTTCTATGGCACGTAAAAATGCTGTTGGAAGTCTCTTTGGAGATGATGAAGAGATCACGACTGTTGGGCTGAGTTTGAACAACAAGCCAGAGTATGAACTCAAAGAGATTTTAGATTTTGAAAAAGATACGCTTGGTTTTTACGTTTCTGGTCATCCGATGGACAGTTACCGTGAAGAGTTGGGAGATATCAAGTACACACTCTCTTCTGCTGTAGAAAATATTGCTGATGGTTCAAGTGCTATCTTTGTTGGTAAGGTTGAAGAGATTACCAAAAAGATGTCTAAAAAAGGGAATCAATTCGGAATTCTTCAACTCATGGACTTTCATGGAAATATTGAGATGATGCTTTTCTCTGATAAGTTGGATCAACTCGCAACGATGGACTTAGAAGAACCCGTTGCCTTTAAAGTAAAAGTAACCCAACATCCAGATTTTGGAGCGCGCATCTCTGTTGTAAAAATATTTACACTTAAAGAGCTTAAAAAAGAGTCTAAAAAAGTAACCACGACCATCCAAGAGAAACCACAAGAACCACTGGTCCTCACTATAGAAATGAGTGATGACACAAGAGTCCTCGAAAATCTCTACCAACTCATCCGCCAAAATCCAGGCCGACGCAGCATTAAACTAAACATCGTCTCAAAATTACAAAATGTCGTCATTGATTCAGCTATCAGAGTAGACAACAAAGTACTCGAAGCACTGGCTGAGATGGATGAAGTGAGTATTGTCGTAGGATAATACGTTGTATGTTTAAAAAAAGATAGAGGTAAAAATGAAATATGTAAAATACAATAATACAACTATAGCACCATCAAAAGTTATCTGCATTGGTCGTAACTATGTTGAACATATCAAAGAGTTAAATAATGAAATGCCTGACTCTATGGTTGTTTTTAATAAGCCAAACTCAGCTATCTCAAATGATCTTCACTACTTTAGTGAAGATACTAGGTTCGAAGGTGAAATCTGTTTCTTAATAGAAAAAAGTCAAATTACTGGCATTGGCTTTGGACTTGACTTGACCAAGGCAAATATTCAAAATCAAATGAAATCAAAAGGTTTGCCATGGGAAAGAGCAAAGTCTTTTGATAATTCTGCTGTTTTAAGTGAATTTATCCCATTAAACAGTGATATTACTGAACTAAAATTAGAGTTATATATCAATGACACACTCACGCAGTTTGCCAATTATGATTTAATGATATACAAACCAAAAGATATGTTAAAAGAGATACTGAGTTTTATGACGCTTGAAGATGGTGACATTATTATGAGTGGTACGCCTAAAGGGGTAGGGAACTATAAAATTGGGGACACTTTCATAGGAAAAATTTATTCAAACAAAAAACTCTTACTTCAATCAACATGGACGGTAGTCTAAAAGTCTCTATATACGTTTACATAGAACTGAACTTGAAATAGTTTAAAAAATAAGGATCTTACAAGATGTCACAGTCCAATAAAGTAATTATGCTTGGCGCTACTGGCGCAGTAGGTAATAATACTGCATTAACACTATCAAAAATGCCAACAGTGAAACAATTAACCTTACTTGGTAGAAGCGCTGCTACAAACCTTGTTGGAGAGTCTATCGTTCAACATAAAGTAGATATCTTTTCACCGAAATCTTATGCGCCTTTTTTAGAAGGGCATGACACCGCCATTTGTACACTTGGTGTTGGACAACCTTCCAAAATGAGTCAAGAAGAGTTTATTAAAATAGATAAAAATGCTGTTTTGGACTTTGCGGTTGCTTGTAAAAGTGCTGGTATTAAACATTTTGAACTTTTAAGTTCGGTTGGTGTAAGTTCAACATCTTCTTCGTTTTATTTACGTACAAAGGGCGAGTTAGAAGATGCTCTTCAAGAACTTGGGTTTGAGAAACTGAGTTTATTTCATCCCTCTATGATCATGACCCCAACAAATCGGTATGGAGTGTCTCAGGGAATAGCGCTTGCCATCATGCCCTTCATTGATCCTCTACTCATTGGTTCACTCAAAAAGTTTAGAAGTATCTCTGCTTTGAAACTAGGCAGTGCCATAGCGTTGAATCTACTTCCAAATGATGATTCTCAGGATGCTGAGGTACTGTATTGGAGTGATTTTTTAGAGCTGTCAAAAGATATTTAACTTAATGATGCATGAGAAAGTTAAAAGTATTAAATAAGGAAAAATATGACAACAGAAAACAGCTCTTTTTATAGTGATGAAGAACTATTTCATGCGATGCAGGTACGAAAAAGTACACGTACGTATAATGGAGTAGAACTCAAACCTGAACACCTTCGTTTGATTCAGAACTATCTCAAAGATGAGACGCAGATGAAGGGTCCTTTTGGGGATACTTTTCGTATAGAGTTTATGAATGATGTGGACATCGATGAACAGATAGCAACCTATGGGTATATTAAAGAGTTTAACGCTGTTTTGATGGCTATCTCTACTCCTGAGCCTAGCGCACTGTTTGAGATGGCTTATGTCCTTCATGGATTGGTTTTACAACTCACTGAAGCTGGGGTTCAGACTGTGTGGCTCGGTGGTGCGTTTAATCATAAAGATGCGATCAATATTTCAGATATGAATGAAAATGAGATTATCGCAGCCGTGATTCCGATGGGATATGAGAGCAGTAAAAAGCGTCTTTTATTTGATTATATTGCGCCAGTTATTTTGGGTGCGAAACATCGTAAAAGGGTGGATGATGTCTATTTCTCAAATGATTTTCAAACACCTTTTACAGATAATAGTTCTAAGTATTATGAAGCACTTGATGTGGCCAGACGCGCACCATCAGCTAAAAACAAACAGTCATGGAGAGTGGTCGTCGATGAAGAGAATAAATCTCTACATTTATATGCATTTTTTAGTCTGCGTGATGAGGTAGGAACGGGCAGAAAACAGTACGCTTGTCCACCTGAATACTTAGACTTGGGTGCGTATTTTAGAACGCTTGAATTGGCACTGATTCATAAGGGATTAGAGGGAAAAGTGATCATTCAAAATCTTTCTATTGAGATTCCTCAAGAGTTGGATATTGAATACATCGCATCATGGATTCAAAACTAAACTAACTTTTATATATCCATAACTCCAGAGTACTTGACTCCAGAAAGTTTTGCCATTTGTTCTTCCCACGTGGCTAAATCTTTTTTACTAAACTTACTCAAGTCATCATGACCACAGGCACGTGCTAAGACTTGCATCAGTTCAATAGATGCGCCAAAAAAGTTTGCTAACTGTTTGGCTGACTTCTCAACATCAAGTTTTGCTCGTAACTCTTTCTTTTGTGTGGCTATCCCTGCTGGACAGTTGTTTGTGTTACACATTCTGGCACCAACACAGCCAATGGCTTGCATCGCACTATTTGACAGCGCAATACCATCCGCACCCAAAGCCATGGCTTTTACAAAGTCAGATGGGACGCGCAATCCACCCGTAATGATGAGGGTTACACGACCACTTTCTCCCTGCGCATCAAGGTACTTACGCGCTCGAGCCAACGCGGGGATAGTAGGAACACTGATATGGTTTCTAAATATTTCAGGAGCCGCACCCGTTCCTCCACCTCGACCATCCAAGATGATATAGTCAGCGCTCGCATCAAGTGCAAACTGTATATCTTCTTCTATGTGGTTTGCACTCAGCTTAAAACCTATCGGGATTCCTCCTGTCACTTCTCTTACTCGGTCTGCAAAGTTTTTAAAGTCTTCAGCCGTAGTGAGATTTGTAAATGTTGGAGGTGATACGGCAGGTTGACCCTCTGTTATACCACGAACTTCAGCAATTTTTCCGATATTTTTACTGCCGGGGAGATGACCACCTGTTCCAGTCTTTGCCCCTTGACCCCCTTTAAAATGAAAGGCCTGTACATTTTTTAACAGCGCTTCTTTGTAACCAAATCCTGCACTGGCATACTCATAAAAGTAGCGACTATTTTCTGCTTGCTCTTCTGGTAATATGCCCCCTTCACCTGAACAAATTCCCGTTCCTACAAGTTCTGCGCCTTTTGCTAAGGCAGTTTTTGCCTCTTGTGAAAGGGCTCCAAAGCTCATGTCTGAAACAAAAAGTGGAATATCCAAAACCAATGGTTTTTTACACTCTGGGCCAATAATAAGTTTACTGCCAACAGCCACATCTTCTAAAAGTGGTTTGGTCGCCATCTGCGCAGCCATTATCTGAATGTCGTCCCAATGTGGTAACTCATTTCTTGGTACACCCATAGACGTCATAGGCCCGTGGTGCCCAAGTTTTGAAAGACCTTCACGTGCGAGTTGATGTATAAACTCTACGGTTGGTTCCTCAGGCGTTGCTTTCGCTTGTGGCATGTCTGATGCTTTAGCGCTTACTCCTGGACCCTCTTTACCTATATCTTCACTGGTGAATTTTTTATGTGTCCCATCACAAAAAGGAGCATTGGCAGTATGTTTACAAGCACATAGATACGCTTCTGAGTCTTCGTCGGCTACAACTGCCTTTGGTGTGAATGATGTTCCTACATGAGAACCATCACAAAATGGTTGAGATTTTGACTTTCCACAGGTACAAAAATGATACTCTTGACCTTTATTTAACTTTACTTTTACGGGTTTGTTATCGGCGACAATTGGATTACTCATAGTTGTTCCTTTGATTCTCTTATAGTTTTTAGTGTAAATACACTAGAATTATAGAGCTTCTTATATCTATTGTCAAGTGCAATTACTCTAAATCCGTTGACATATTAGAGTAAGTGCACTATACTTCATTATTAGGAGTTAAGATGTCAACAAAAAAAGTCATTTTAGAGACTGCGTTGAAGTTATTTAATGAACGTAATACTCAGTCAGCTACCACGAACCATATCGCAAAAGAGATGGGCATTAGTCCTGGAAATTTACACTATCACTACAAAAATCGTGAAGAGATTGTACGTTTACTCTACATACAACTTAAAAATGAATCGATGTTGCGTGTTGAGGAACTTCCCAAAAGTATTGCTGAACTATTGAATCATGAAAAGGTATTGATACAAATTCAGTGGAAATACCGATTTTTCTTTAAAGAGATGTTATTTCTTTTCTCACGTGACGCAAGTTTAGAGGCGATGTATATAGAAGACAACATCGCACATAGGGAGCGTATTAGCCATAGTATCAAAACACTCGAAGCATCAGGCGAACTTAGCTTTCCAAATGAGAAACGTTTTGAGTTTTTAATAGACTCTATCTTAATGTCATGGCAGTTTTATGCTTCCTACCGACAGACACTTGGAGATATTCTTGATGTAGAAAGTGTTGCCGATGTCTTAGAACATACGCACTGTGCACTGTGGCCCTATTTAACAAAAACAGTTTAAGCGATAGCGTTTTGTACTATCTCTTTGGCTTCATTTTGAATATTTTCTAAATGTGCTGCGGAGATAAAACTCTCAGCATAGATTTTATAGATATCTTCTGTCCCTGATGGGCGCGCTGCAAACCAGCCATTTTCAGTACTGACTTTTAGACCACCGATGGCTGCGTTATTTCCACTTGCACGGGTAAACTTACCTATGATCTCTTCACCGGCTAAAGTACTAGAAGTGACGTCTTCAGCAGAGAGGTTTTTTAAAATGGCTTTCTCTTTAGGCGTAGAAGGCACATCGATACGTGCGTAGTAAGCGCGTCCAAACTTCTCTTCAAACTCTTGATAGATCAGACCTGGATCTTTTTTAAGTGTTGCAGTGATCTCTGCGGCAAGAAGATTTAAGATGATGCCATCCTTATCTGTAGACCATACCGAACCATCAAGACGTAAAAAAGAGGCACCCGCACTCTCTTCTCCACCAAAGGCTAAACTACCATCATAAAGACCATCAACAAACCATTTAAAGCCTACTGGAACTTCCATCACTTCTTTACCTAAAGAGCTAACAACTCTGTCAATCATAGAACTTGATACCAATGTCTTACCAATGTTCAGCGCGCTACTCCACGCCTCTCTATGAGCACTTAGATACCAGATAGCTACTGAGAGATAGTGATTTGGATTCATCAAACCAGCACTTGGGGTAACGATGCCGTGTCTATCAAAGTCAGGATCATTTCCAAAAGCGATGTCGTACTTGTCTTTAAGCGCAACCAACGAGGTCATTGCAAATGGAGATGAACAGTCCATACGGATTTTTCCATCATGATCACAACTCATAAATGAAAATGTAGGATCAACATTTTCATTGACGATGTCCATGTCTAGCGCATAGATCTCTTTGATCTTTTTATAAACTGCGATGCCCGAGCCACCAAGTGGATCTACCCCGATTTTCAGACCTGAGTCTTTGATGGCTTGTATATTGATGATTTTTGAAAGTGACTGGACGTAAGGCGTGATAAAGTCCTCTTCAACAACCAAGGCACTCTCTATTGCCTCAGCGTAAGAGACTTTTTTTACAGCTTTTAAACCATCACTTAAGATCTCATTGGCGCGCTTTTCAATGATGCTGGTAACGTCAGAATCTGCTGGCCCACCATTTGGAGGATTGTATTTAAATCCTCCATCACTTGGTGGGTTGTGTGAAGGAGTGATAACAACACCATCATTTTTATGAGTGCCATTTTTATTTGACTCTAAAATAGTAAAGGAGACAACAGGAGTAGGGGTGTACTCATCATCTCGTGCAATTTTACACTGGACACCATTGGCGACACAAACTTGTAGCGCGCTCATCTGCGCTGGAGTAGAGAGTGCGTGGGTATCTTTACCGATAAACAGTGTGCCTTTGATGCCTACTTTTTTGCGGTACTCACACAGCGCTTGAGTAATGGCAAAGATATGATCCTCATTAAAACTGTTTTTGAGTGAACTTCCTCTATGTCCAGAGGTTCCAAAAGCCACTTTTTGCGTTGCTTCAGTGGTGTCAGGTTTTTGTGTGTAATACAAAGCAATCAGTTGAGGGATGTTCTCTAAGATCTCTTTTGGAGCAGGTTTACCAGCATTAATATGAGCCATATATCTTCCTTTTGAGTATTTTAACATAAATCGATATGTTATAATTCTTGAAAATCATAACTATAAGTTTTAAGGATAAAATATTTTGCATGAAGAGATCAAAAATTATAGTCAAAAGCTAGAAAGTACTGCTGAAAAGTTAAAGGCGTTAGAATTACATCATCTTGATAACAGCGTCGAAGCTTTAGATGAAGCCTTTACTATTGCTTATGAAGCGCAGTTGTTTGAACTGCATACGTATGCACCTGAGTTGCAAAATGATTTAAAACTTGAACTCTTTAGCGCGCTGACACCGATCTCTGGTAGTCTCTCATTTTTAGCAGTACAGATCTTGGCGGCAAATCGTATCATGCAAAATGCTAACTTTCCTATGGCTCAAAACTTTTATGATAAACGCTGCGGTATTATCATCAATCACCTCCGCGCTCCAGTCACGATCATCGACTCTACTAAAAGTGAAAATGGCTACAAACTGAGTGGTCGTTTGACTTGGGCGAGTGGATATAAAATATTTGATACTTTGGTGGTTGGTTTTCATCATGATGGAAAAGAGATACAAGCGGTCATGCCATTTATGCCACAAAAAGGGTGTTTGATTGGTGAGGCTGATGAGACTTTTGTAGGGCTTAGTATGAATACGGTGAGCATTGATCTGCAAGTGTATGAGATTTTAGAAGAACAAGTAATTAGCGCGCATCCTATTGGTTATTATACACAACAAAAATCTATCTCTAAAACGGTTCATTTTGCTCTTTACGGCATTGGTCTTGGTGCGATCAGCGCGCTAGAAAATGCCGAGGTGAAAGCAGAAGCGATTAAAAGACTCGAAGCGCAAAGAGAGAACTTTATGAACGCCAGCAGTGGTCAACGTATGGATGAGCTGCGTATCGAGCTTTTTGAGTTGGTTTTGAAGATGATCGCAACCGGTATGGTACTGTATGGTGGGAGGTCTATCTTAACAACACCAAGACTTCAACAGTACTATCGTGAGCTTATAATGTTTAACTCCAATGGTTTGAACAATGAGATCAAAGATCTGTTTAAATCATCATTTTTAAAGGAAAAAAATGCAAGAACTTCCTAATTGTCCAGAGTGTGGGAGTGAATATACTTATGAAGATGGTGAACTTTTGGTCTGTCCAGAGTGCGCGCATGAGTGGTCACTTAGTGAGAATGAAAATACATTCACAGTGCGTGACGCCAATGGAGCGATACTTCAAGATACAGACAGTGTCAGTGTGATCAAAGACCTGAAGATAAAAGGCAGTTCTTCGGTGATAAAAGTGGGTACTAAAATTAAGATAGGACGACTTTTAGATAAGCCAGATCACAATATTGACTGTAAAATACCTGGTGTTGGGG
>JADGDM010000024.1:0-7207 GCA_016744905.1 Sulfurimonadaceae bacterium
AATCTTTTTGTGTCATGTTTTTTCTAATACGTTCTTTTTCAATCAGTTCAACAAATTTTTCCATGATATCAAATGTTGTAAAAAATTCAATCATTATTATTCTTTTTCAGATATTTAAACTTTATTTATGGACTTAATTATCTATTTTTAAATAATTATATCATAAATTTGATTTTTATTGGGGAGCTTTGAGAGGTACAGAGTAGTTAATTTAATTAAGGCTTTGAATCTTATACGAAAAAAACGATTTTGGTTCAGGAGTAAAATAGTTTCTTTTTGTACCTCTGAAGAAAGTATAAAAGAGAAGTTTGTCAAACTTTGTCAAAAATGACAAAGTTCTCTTAATTCAGATAAAAGTCTGTCACTTCTAGTGGTTGTGGGATATTCTTCTCTTCAAGAAGGGTTAAAAGATTGATCTCGATATTTCTAGCGATGGAACTGATAGCAACATCAGTAGGTTCAGAGCTAAAAGGATCTTGCAAATGTTTGGCTGTATTTTCTAACATAAAAAATGGCAAAGAGATAAACACAAGCAGTAAAATTTCCCAGTGATGACCAAGGTTGGCCAAAGAGACAGATAAAAATCCTAAAAAAAGATAGATAGACATGTGCAGGACAAATTGGTACGCTTTTGGAAAAACCGTGTTTTTAATACGCTCTGCCTTTCCCATACTTCCAACAAGTCTCATTAAAGTGCTGTCAATTTGAATACGTTCATAACTGTCCAAACTTTTTAAAGTGTGCATACTTTTTTTTATCAAGGTGTTGATATACAGAGGTTTATGGGTGTAATTTTCTAAAACACTGTACTCTTCTCTGCTGAGATGTGTACGCACAGCCTTATCGGGATGTTCTTCTCTTAGTGCGTTAGAGAGAAGATACACCCATGAGATTTGGTACTTAACTATCTCAGATACCTTATCCTCTTCATGAGAGGTAAACGTCTGTAATTGTAAGGCCAGTGCGCGTGAGTCATTAACGATCTCACCCCAAATCTTGCGCGCTTCCCACCAACGCTCATACGAGTGAGAGAGATTAAATGAGAGAATTAAAGAGATAGCCGTACCTAAAAACACTGAGATACTCAAAGGTAAGGTAACAAAGTCTGTATAAAGATGGACTTCAAAAGCAAGTAATGCAAAAACACTCACAATGAGAATATCGGTAGCAATAGAACGACTCATATATCCGAAGGGAATACTTTTACTTATTATCATGTCGACATTCTAACAAAATTATTGTGTATATAAAATATATCCCACGCCATATACACTAGAGATAGTATCTTCTGGAAGTTTTGGACGCAGACGTTTTAAAAGGGAGGTAATGGCGTTCGAAGAGAACTCTTTATCTGGGTCATCTGCGTAAAGGTTGTTGTGAATATCATAAACGGAGACATTTTGATTGGCTTTTTTACACAATATTTCTAATACTTTTTTCTCTTTCTCTTTGAGCTCTACTTCATCCCCTGCATCATATAGTTTAAGACTTTTAGCTTCCCACGAAAAACCACCTTTAAGAAGCAGTCGTCCTGAGTTTTTGCGTATCTCATCAACTTGCTCAAACAGTAGATTCTTCAGGGTTTCACTCTCCACTGGTTTGATAAGATACTTCACAAGATGCAGTTCAATAGCTTGAAGCAGTTTCTCTTGTTCAGAGTGCGCACTGGTGATAATTATTTTACACTCTTTATCTTTGGCTCGAATTTTCTCTATCATACTCAAACCATCAAGGTTCGGCATATTAATATCCGCAATAATAATATCTGGCTTTTGTTTCTCATAAAGAGTGTAGGCACGCATTCCATCATTAGCACTATAGACATGTTCAAAAAAAAGTTCTAAATACTCTTTCATCGAACTGCGTAACTTCTCCTCATCTTCTGCGATAAGAACACAAATATCACTGATTAACTCATGCATCAGATCTCCTTCATCAGGATACAAAATTTTGCACCTTCTTCTGTATTGGAGACACTCAGTTCTCCATCCATAGAGTTTTCAATAATCATCTTTGCAATATAAAGCCCCAAACCCGTACCTCTCGACTTATGTTTCGTTGTAAAGTATGGTTCAAAAATACGCTTGAGGTTTTCTTCTTTAATCCCTCCACCATTGTCACTAATTTCTAAAATACCCTCTGAATTTTTAGCGTAGATTTCTAAAATTATCGTGGCATTTTCGCTTTGTTTATGTCGTAAAACATCTTTGGCATTATTGATAAGTGCAAGTAAAACTTGGGTGTATTCATTGATATATCCGTGTACATTTACCACTTGTGTCTGTTTAAAAACCACTTTAATATTTAATGCACTCAAGGCGGGTCTCAAGATTTCAAGTGCCTGCTCAACAACACTATGCAGGCTAAAGTTTTCTTTATCTTTGTTGGGCCTATAAAAACTCATAAAGTCATTGATGGTGTTGGACATATATTGGATATTGGTGCCAACTTCATGGAGTTTTGATTGTACATCATCATGTTCCAACTGAGCGCGCTCATTTTTCTCTTTGATAATAGAGATGATGGTATTGATGATAGCCAAAGGTTGTCGCCACTGATGCGCAATGTTGGCAATCATCTCTCCCATCTCTGCCATCTTCGCTTTTTGAAACAGCAGTTCCTCTTTCTCTTTTAACTCACTTAAGTCAATCACCGTCGTAATACGAACAGCTTGCCCCTCACGTGTACTGTTACGGCCCCCGACAAGCGCTGGAATACTTTTCCCGTCTTCACGTACCAAACTCACTTCAAAAGGCTCTACATAGTTCTCTTGTAACGCACTGTTAAAAGATTCTAAAGAGTTCATTGAAACAATATCTTCAAGTTTCATCTTTAAAAACTCATCTTTATCATAATGGAAGATATGGTGCGTTGCTTCATTGATGTCAATAATCAAACGTTCTTCATTTGAGACAATCACCGCCTCATGCATCGTATCCATTAAAATTTGAAAGTGACTTAGAGACTCTAAAAGTGCCATATCTTTCTTTTTTAAATCATCAATAGTATCAATTAACTCTTCTTGATAGCCCTCTTCAATGTAGAGTCCACACTCCAAATTTTTCATATCTTTAATCAATTCAGGAATGTATTTTCGCTCAATAATAGAGCCATGTTGCGGTGCGATAAGATTGATATCTAACTTCTCTATTTTAGACAGTGCATAATTAAAAATATCTTTACTCGGCATATACTCTGCGTGAAACTGTTTCGCTTTCTCAAAATAATCAGCACCCGCATAAAACTCCCAAGAGTCCTCAATTCCCCCAAAGATATCTCCAGAAAAAAGTGTTTTAGTCGAAGGTTCATAGGTCACAAAAGCACCAGGAGAGTGACAATAAGGCGTTGTCAAAAAATCCAAGTGTAGTGCGCCCGCATCAAGTTTATGCTCATGTTTATCTATCTCATAATAATCAGAAGTAATCAGATAGTGTTTAACCAAAGGTACCATTCGAGAGTGTGTGATGATCAGTAAGTCATCTCTATTGATA
This sequence comes from Sulfurimonadaceae bacterium, assembly GCA_016744905.1. GTDB lineage: Bacteria > Campylobacterota > Campylobacteria > Campylobacterales > Sulfurimonadaceae > BB10. The sequence goes on from JADGDM010000024.1 coordinate 3,492, forward strand.
AGCTTCTCGATTTCAGGAACTGCCGCAGCCAAGTCAGGGTCTTGATGATGTAAGATAATATATTTGATTTTTGAAAGTGCGCTGATGGATTTGACATTACGGACAACTGCCTCAAACTCTAACATAGAACCAGGATCAATCAAAACAGATTCATCTCCATTTTCTATAAAGTAAGGATGGCATTGGAAAGGGTCATTTTCTAGATACATACCCACCCAGTAGTTATGTGTTGATATCTCTATGGGTTGAGTAAAATCCATCGACGAACCTTTATTAAAAGTTCGTCAGTATAGTAAAAATTTTAAAGTTTGATAATGATTTTTATCAAGTAGAGGATTATGGCTGGTCTCTAAATACTTCTTCGATTTGAGTTCTAAGTGCTTCTACTTTAAAAACAACATCTCCATCAGTTGGTCTCTCAAGTACAATAAATTTAGCATTAGGGTTTAAGGTTTTAACCTTTTCAAAAAGTTGAACAATATTTGTAAAATCACTCTCGTCTTCTATGGTTGCAGCAATCTCATAAAGCCCAGAGACAGCCTTATCATTAGCGATATTGGCTAAGACTTGACGAAGAAGAAATTTATATTCACTATTTTGAGTGTTGTTGTACATATTTATGACAGCTCTACTGCCTGCTATTGAATCAATATAATCTATCGTTAACAAAACTTCTTGCGTGAGTGTTATCTCTTCATTAAAATGCTGTTCAAACATCCTTAATATATAAGATATTGGTGTATCTTCTCCCATTTTAAAGATAGTTGTACAAATTGTTTGAGAATAAACATCATCATAATTATCATTAAAATAACTACGTAGACTCATCCCCGCATCACCATGAATCTCACCAGTTTCATTATCATAGGCTAAAGAGTCAATAATCTTATTGATCTCACTATAAACCAGATCGCTTTTGCCTTCATCTAAACGCATCATCATTATTAAGGCACTTATCGCATAACCATCTTCAATTTCAGCAAGAATATTTGTTAAAAATATTGCACTTTCATCACTACTGCTTGCATTAAAAATAGCAATCATATCCGTATAATTTTTATGTTTGTCTTCTGCCGTTTTTATAGTCTCAATAAAGGCATCTCTCTCTTGTACAGTAACAGTTGAGACCTCGTTATGATAAACCTTAGTAAGTGTTGGATGTAAGTTTGCCTCATCCACCTCATGATAAGCCGAATAACGCATATCGTAGCGAGAATAATCAATAATGCCTAAATATTCTAAAACTGGTGTCGAGACATAACTGAGAAATAATGCTGAATTCAAGATAAACTTCTTAACATTTACCAATAAAACATCAAAGTAGCTCATCGATGCGTCTGCCTCATCAAATGAGATATAGTCTAAGTCCCATCCCCCTGAACGTAGAAGTGAAGCTTTTTCTTTAAGCACATGAAGTTGGTACTCTTCCATAGCAAAGATAGTCTGAAAGTGGATTTGTGTCTCCTCTTTGTTAACACTATCAAGCGGATGTTTCGAAATCAATTTCTCTTCTAAGTTATAACGACTCGCCACATGAGTGATGGCTTCTTCATAACTTTCACCATCACGCATAGCCAAAGAAACAAGGGTGGTTAAAGTATTAATATTTACTTCCATTTCACCTTCATGATAAGGACTTAAAAGTGCATGTCCTTCAGGACTTTCCTCAAGCAAGATAAGATTTATACCTTCTGTTGCGATAAGGTTTGTTCCATCTTGTGGTGATGCTGCTAGCTCTAATGTATATGAACCATCCTCTTGCGATCGTGTACTAATCTCACCTGTTGAACATTGATAATCGCTATTTTCATCTAAACAGATGAGTGCTTGAGCCAAGGTACTTGAACCACGAAGTTCAACACTTTTTTGAGTATTATCACTCTCAACAGCTTTTTCATTCACATCAGTATCATTACATCCACTTAAGAGCAGTGTGGCACATAGTGCTGATAATAGGTACTTTACTTTCAAATTAAATCCTCTAAATTATTATTTCTATAATAATAAGAAAATCTAATATAATATTCTCAATTTTTTGTGATAATTAATCTATATATTTCATAGTTGAGTAGTTTAGTATCATAAAAAAACTATAATTAACTATTAGAATTTAGATAGCTCTTTTGAGAGTTTTTTTACTGCGTAAATCGCTCCATCAAGATAACCACCCTCTTTATCCGCACTCTCTGTTCCTTTAAAAAACATTTTATTATCAAAATGGCTAAGCTCAAAACCATAATCAGGATGGGCAGAGAGTGGCTTTTTATCTAAGATGGACGAGGTGAATTTCTCCTCTCTCCAATCAATAAAATATATTTTTTTAATGAGAGAGGCTTTTGAACCAAAGAGCCTTTGCATCTGAGTGCGGACATCTGCTTCTATATTTTCAGTATCCGCCTTGGCATTTAAAAATCCAAAGAGTGCAGCGCACTCAGAGGTACAGGCATCATGTATCTCACCTAAGGGGCCTACATGACTAAACGTGCCACCACTGAGTCCTTCATCTTTCCAAAAAGCCTCTTCAAACTCGACAACACATTTGGCACTATTGCCCATCCATGTTGAGATGTTTAAAAGTTTTTCAGAGCTACTTTGAGGGAGTTCAGGAAGGTATTTTATCTGCTCTGCTGCAAGTCGTGGAGGCAGTGTAGAAATGATAAAATCTGCTTCATATTCCCCCTTTGATGTTTTCACTGCTAAACACTCAGCGCGCTGAGCAATCATTTCAATACGTTCATCAAGATGTAGTATGCTGCTGTCTAATTTAGTTTCGAGTGCTTCGACTAAGGCACTAAGTCCACCTTTTACTCTTGCACTTGGCGCCGAAGGTGGAGGATTGAATTTCTGTACACCTTGCTGTGTATCATAAAGACTCAGGCCTGTTGTGTACTGAGGAAAAAGTTCTAAACCCAACTCTTGAATCAAACCCAAAACCTGTTTATGATGTTGCCAAATCCAAGAAGGTCCCATATCGTGTCCATCTAAGGTCAGTATTCGACCACCAACTCTGTGGCGCGCTTCGATAATAGTAACGTTAAATTGTTTCTGAAGTAAGGTAGCCAGATAAAGACCACTGATCCCTGCCCCGATAATAATGATATTTTTTTTCATACACTATTTTATTAATATCGTGTTAATGTAGACTTAATATAATTCCTTTATGAAAAAAACAATATTACTCTTACTTCTGGTTATAAATACCGCACTTTTCTCTACTGAACTCAACTGGTCAAATGATTATCAAAAAGCACTGAAAGAGGCAAAACTACAAAACAAAGATATCTATCTTTTTGTGGGTGCGGATAAGTGTAAGTTTTGTGATAGATTTAAAGCCACGGCCTTGCAAAATAACTGCGTACTTAAACGTCTTGAAGAGCGTTATATTATGCTTTATATGTCAAGGGATCAACATAACGTTCCCGCTCAGTACGCAACCAAAGGCGTACCCCGTCACTACTTTTTAACAGCCGATGAGAAGATCTTTTTTCAGACATGGGGTGGAAGAGATATTGAAGGTTTTAAATTGGTTTTAGATGAGGCAGAGCTGAATCGCGATAGCGAATAACTCTTTTATTTGTGGCTGTGTCCATGACCGCCACCACCATTGCGTGCTACCAATTCATTCATGTTTTCTCCACCGATTAAGTAGGCATCTCCAAAACCAAACGTCGCTTCTCCAGAGCGTACCTCTAATTCATAAAGATTAAAATCACTCA
>JADGDM010000024.1:7217-38538 GCA_016744905.1 Sulfurimonadaceae bacterium
AGATACGTTTTCTAGCAAAAAGGTTTTCACTCTCGGATTCATCTTCTATAAAAAAAAGTGAGGTACTGGTATTGGCTTCTATATTTTTAGTATGGGTTGCAATACTTGAAATATAGATATAAAAACGATTTTCATCGTAAATATAAGGCGCATACGAACTAAAAGGGGTATTGTCTTTATTGATAGATCCAATAACAGCCGTTTTAATATTTGATATAAATTTTTGCATATTTTCTCTTTTATAAATTGTTTTTTGTTTTTACTTTTTTGGCGTAACGATAGAAAAATCGACCAACATCAATCTCTTTAAAAATTGCCTTCTCTTCGAGTAGGTATTCACTCAGCGCGCTGGCTAAAAATGGTGCAAGTACAAAACCATATCCGCCTACCCCATTTAAAAGAGTTAAGTTTGGATGATAAATTAAGGCTTCAGGTTCAATATATCTTCCATTTTTCATCTGAGGAAACTTCTCTAAACTCTCTTTGGCTTTAATCACTCTACCCACATGAGGCAGATAGTCATTAGAGCCTGCGCGCAGACCCACAAAGTCACTCACTATCTCAACATCTTTAAGATCAATACTAAATCGTGCGCGCTTCAGTAACTCAGCACGCCCCTCTTGCATATCATAAGTCTCATCTGCATTTTCAGGGTTATAGTGCACGTTATGTGTAGCACCTAAGGCAAGCAGACCTTCTTTACTTGACGTGGAGACAGAGAGGTGATGATGTAGTGAAAAGTCCAGTTTTGTACTGCTTTTAATATCTATACGATGTCCCCAAATTGGGCGTATTTTAATATAGGGTTCTTTTAGTGGTGAAGTATATGCACCCGTTGTTAGGACAACATTACTGGCAGTAAAATCATCAAAAATATAGTGCTCATTTTCATAATTCAACACCTCCACTTTAAGCCGTTTAAGCTCCACATCTTTAGCCAAGGTTCGACACAACTTAATGGTGTCTACCATTAAAGCATCTTCAACCACCACACACTCTTTAAAAGCGATATTGTGTGTGAGTTGATTGGTGTAGTTAATTTCTTGAGATGACAGATGGTAGTTATACTCTTTTTTATACTGCTGTATCTTCTCTTCATCGAGTTCATCTTTAGCGATATGTAGTAGTGGGGAAAAAGTACAACACTCTAGAAAATTCTCTTTGTAAAAAGTCTTGGCAAATTTATAGGCTTCACTATGAAGAAGTTTCAGTTCACCACTGAGGGCAAACTTAGGAGAGACAAAGGCACCTGCTGCGCCACTGCCTCCAGAAGCAATGCCAAACTCATCTATGAGGATGACAGATTTACCTGCATTATGCAGATAGTACGCCATTAAGGTTCCGTTGATTCCGGCTCCGATAATGGCGTAGTCGTAGTTTTTCATTACGCTATATTTTAATCTCTTTAATATCCGCAATATCTAAAAATGCTTTATAAATAGACGCCACTAAAGACTTACGATTGTTTTTAATCTTCTCATCTTCGTGATTAACCATCACATCTTCAAAGAATTTATCGAGTTGTGGTTTTAGTGCAAATAGTGCTTCAAGATTTGATTCATAGTCACTAAACTTTTGCATAATTACTGCATTAAAAGCAGTCTTCAACTCTTTTTCAGCCTCTTCATCAAAAAGTGTTACATCAACATTAAACTCACCCTTCATATCAATATCTTTGGTGATATTGGCCACACGTTTAAAGGTAGAAAAAATCGAGCTGAAAGCATCACTTTTACTCAAAGTATCCAGCGCGCTAAGTTTTGCATCAATACGCAGAAGCTCACGTTCACCTGTTACAAGAACAGACTCGATGATAGAAGGATTAATTTTATAATATTGACGAATACGCTCTACAAAGAAAGCTTCAAGTTTCTCTAACTCGACACCCTCGTAACGCTTTGAAAGCACACCAAAAAGAGCGGTAATGTCAAAATTCAACTGGTGTGTATTCACAATACGGATGATTCCATTGACTGCACGACGAAGGGCAAATGGATCACGTGAACCTGTTGGAATTTGATTGATACTAAAGAGTCCAAATAAGGTGTCAAGTTTAATCGAAAGTGCCACAATAGCACTCACTACAGTTGAGGGAACCTCACTGTCTTCACCTAAAGGAAGATACTGCTCTTTAATCGCCAATGCTACGTCATCCGACTCACCCAATTGTGTTGCGTAGTAATAACCCATCAAGCCTTGAAGCTCAGTAAACTCATAAACCATCTCACTCATCAAGTCAGCCTTAGCCAAACGCACAGCGCGCTCAACTGTAGTACTTGACTCTTTAGCGTACATGCCACAAAGCAGTTGTGCGATATATGATTCACGTTCAATTTTATCATGCAGTGAACCTAAACCCTTCATAAAGACAACTTTTTCTAAACCATCAGTTTTCAGACCATTACGCAAATCATTATCATAGAAAAACAGACCATCCGCAAGACGTGGACGCAATACTTTTTCATTACCAGCAATTACTTTTGAGTAATCATCTGTGAGTGCATTAGAGACAACGATAAACATATTTTGAAGTTTGCCCTCTTTAAAAACTGGGAAGTAACGTTGGTGTTCTTTCATTGAAGCAATAATCACCTCAGGAGGAAGACGTAAAAACTCTTCATCAAAACGTCCGATTAGTGGCATAGGATGCTCAGTTATCGCAACAACTTCTGCCAACAACTCTTCATCCATCTCAATCTCAATACCCTCAGCGCGCTCGATGGCTCTAAACTCTTTCAAAATTGTCTCACGTCTCTCATCTTGAAACAGTGTTACCTGTCCACGTTTCATCGCATCAAAGTACTCTTTAGGATCATTTAAAGCGATAGCGTCAAATGAGTACATTCTGTGAGGATAGGTTACAAAAGAAGACCCGACATTAAAAAGTGTCATATCAATAAGCTTTGAAGCTAAAGAAACATTTACCCATCTGATAGGACGAATAAAAGACTCTTCATTTGAACCCCAACGCATAGACTTACCAAATGAAAGAGACTTCATCCACTCTTCAATCATAGCAGGGATCAGCGCGCTAGACGCTTGCCCTTGTACATCTTTTTTATAGTAAAGAACTTCTTTACCACCCTTTTCAGCACGCGCTATCTCCGAGATATCAACCCCACATTTTTTAGCAAAACCAAGTGCCGCCTTAGTAGGCTCACCATCTTTATAAGCGATAGCAATTGGCGCGCCATAAAACTCTTCAACGGAGTCAGCTTGTGAGGTTGAAAATTCTCTATGCCAAAGTACTAAACGACGCGGTGTATAGAAAAATTCATACTCACAAAGAAGAGAGTTTTTCTCTAAAATAGCAGACCATTTTTTTTCAATATTTTTAAGTTCTTTTAAAAGTGGTACGGCAGGAAGTTCTTCGACACCGATTTCGATAAGGAGTGGTTGTAACATACTAAGATCCATTTATTAAATAATTAATTGGATTTTAGCGCTTTATTGGTTAAAAGTTGATTTAAGAGTTCTTTGACATCAAGATTGTTCTCAATATCCAGTCGTTTTTCCAAAAGCATCGTTTTAGTAGACTGATCTTTCATCGTTGATATGACTTTAATGGCAATTTTTCTATTGATTTTTGATTCTGAATTAATCTCGTTACTCAATATATCCACATAGGCATCTGCTCCAAAGTTTTGCATAGCATAGAGTGTATTTCGCGTTTGTGAAAGAGTGTCAGCGCGCTCATAGTTTTGGACAATCACATTTTCAACCACGCCTTGTGCAAGCTGTTTAGAAAGAATAGAAGCGGAGAGTAAGGCGGTATCAGAGAGATCTTGCGCGCGCGCATCACTTCGAGAACTGTTGATAGACAAAAGTGTATCCATCACTTCAATAGAGGCTTTTTTCAAACCCCCTAAGGCCACAATCGCACGAATCTGATTCATATCTCCAAGCGCACTATTTTGCGCCAAGCGGATCAAGACCTCATCCGTTTGAGTATTATTCACCTTTTGTAAGGTCGCAATTAACTTCATCTGCATCTCATCTTCATACGTCTCAAACTTCTCTTCTATCAACTGAGCTGAATAGGGATGCATTTTTAAGTAGCGCGCTAGCACAAGATAATTATTAATATCTTTTGGTTGATGTACGATTTGCGCTTCAATATCACCTATAACTATCTTGTTTTTTTCAAAAAAAGCACGCTCTTTTTCATCATCAAATTTTTGCCAAATTGTTGTCTGCTTTTTGGGTTTTGACTGTAAAAAAGATCTGATTTCTTGAATGCTACGTCTGTCTTTAAAAACTTCTAAACTCTGATCTGGATCAGCTACACTTTTAGATAAGTCTAGATGATTGGTATTTGAAAAAACAAGTGCATTGTCTTGCATAAAGTGAAGTGTCTCATCAAGCTTAAGTGTTTCAAACCAAAGCGCACCTTCTCTCAAGCTTGTGTTCGCTTCTGAAGACGCTATTTTTAAAGAAAATTCATCATTTAGAAGATAGCTATATCGTACTTTATTTCGTTGTATAGTAGCAGTTGACCTATGATAGTGGGCTTCATAATCCCCTTGATAATCTGATTGAGATTTTTCATAATATTTATAGGCAAAATTCTCTTGATCGAGTAAATAGACCAACTGTTCGAGTCCGATAAAGTTTTTTCTCTCTCCAGTAAAAAAAAGATCAATAATTCCTCCATTTTCATCCAGTTTCAGATAAAAAACATGCGCGTATAGATTTTTAATCTCTTGTGTCTGTACTTTTGTATAAGGCGTTTTCAAGAGCAAGTGAGAGAGTTGAAGCGCCAACCACACGCCCTGTCTATCTTTAGACTTCACCTTCACGTTCAACACCCCTTCAATACTGGAGTTTTGACTGAGTGCATGAAGATCAAAAAGTGCATTTTTAGAAAATTGTTTATACTTTAAGTTATAGACTCCTGTCTCATTTAAAGAAAAATGATAGGGCGTAAATACCTCTTGTATCTCTGTCTCAGGCGTCTGTCTATCTTCTTGATGATTAACAGAAAGTATCACGCCCACACCCAAAAAGAGCGTAAACACAACAATGATAAAACGTTTTTTATTCACAATCACTGCCTAAAGGAATAACAAAAAGTGTCTGCTCTTCATCAAATAGTGTTGTGGTATGTTTATATGATTTCCATTTTGCTAAAGTTTTCGTTTTTTTATGATTATCCCAATCCCAAAAACGATCCCCTTTTTTACCTGGTCCCCACCATTTTGCGTAAGCGTACAGACGACCGCGTGGTCCATAGAAATAATTTTTAACTTTCTCTTTTAACATTCCGTTCATAGAGATAATATACAAGCCTTCTTCATCTGGAATCATATCAATTGACGCATCAACACTCACTTTTAAGTCATCTGAAATTAATTTAAAACTCCCTCCAACTCCAGCGCTGTACTCTATTCTATGACCACAACAAGAAAGACCTGCACCCACGCCACCTTCTAAATAAGCCCCTATACGTGCACTAGGAGTAAATGAAGAGACGATGGAAGTAATTCCGGCCACATGAATATCGGCTTCATAACCCACACTCGCATCTGCTCCACCAGTGACAACAATAGGAATCATCCCTAAAACGAAGGTACGAGAATACTCTTGCATACGCCCTATACGATAAAGTCTTTGATAGCCCAGTAAAGTACGGTCTGATCCAGAAATTTTTTTCTGTGAAGCTTTGTAGGTCACACCCTTACCATAGCCATTGACCTTATTGCTATTATTGGCATCATTTATAGAGATATAAGAGGTTTGATTTTTATCTACAAACGAAACCTTACCACCATCATCAAGACAAAAAGAGTATTGAACCGTTACATTCCCATCTGAATCACTGGAGTTAACACTTTGATTTTGATCATTGGTCACATTTACATCACACAGTTGCGCTTTTGGCGCACTCAAAGCAGAGATATCAGCGAGTGAATTAGATTTTGTATAGACGATTTGATTTAATATAGCAACACTTAACATATACCCCGTATCTGCAAAGGAAGCCGGTTCGGCATTGGCTTCAAAGTTCACATCAAAGAGATCAAACTTTGTTCTACGAATGATTTTAACCCGCACACTGGCATCACTTTGTGCATGAATACCATCAACATCTAACCACGCTTTAGCATCCCCATAAATACCCGCACCCATACGTTTTCCATATTTTGAATGTTTCAGATGCGGCGCTTTATATTCTAACATCGGTATCCCACAACCACGCAGAGCTGGCGCTGCTTGGGTACTGTTTAAAACAAGCCACAACTCATCAACAACTTGTGCAACTGTTTTTGACCCAGTGGCAATGGCTAGAGTATTTGCAGTAAGATGACTTTGAACACGCGGATCGAGTATCGTCTCTAGAGGATATGTAAACTGATCAATGTCTACTGAGTCTACCGAGAGATTGAGCACGATAGTACTGTCTTCTATCAACTGTCCATTGTTTAACATTTTTTCTAATATTGAACTGACTTCTACTTTATTGAGCACAAAGGTAGAGGTTATATTAATGGTACTGTCTGCTTCGATTGTAGGAAGGATTAATTCTCCTGTGGTGCTTACGTCGTTAATATAAGAGGTGATATTATCATCATCGAGTGAGACATTATCATCTAAGACAATAACTTCAAAAGGTACCTCTATTTTTTCACCACCAACAAGGAGATAACCATGAAGTTTGACCCCACTTATATTGACGTCTACTTGGCTATTGGTCACTCCGACGATACTGTCAATACGCATTCCATCTTGAGTATAAACAGTGTCAATCTCAACACTTTGAGCACTCTCCCCATCTTGAGTTAAAATATTATCTATAAAAAGTTTTGCTTGTGATTCAATATCAACACTCGAAGATATGGCACTTAGGTTTAAATCATCATCGCCTAAAAGTACTTTTAAAGTATACGCTCCCGCGCTCACTACTTTAGGTAAAGTTGTTTCAACCTCATAAAGTGCTTCCAAAGGAGAGAGATTGGCAATCATAAACGAAGTAAGTTCTGTACTATTATCATCAGACTCTAAGATCACAGAGACGGGGACATCACTAAAGCTTAATTCACTGCTTATATTGAGTTCTAAAGTCACGACAGTATTTGCGGCCACCATAGCATCAAGTACTTTGACTTCATTGAATACAACAAAGGGAAGCACTTTTGTATTTCCCTCTAAAATAGAATCTACAATAGCACTGCGTATCTCTTTAACACTGCTTTTAATATCATTGCTCTGAGGTTCAATACTCAGTACTTTTTGCATCAAGCTATCAACATCCAAGGTATCATCATCAAATAATTTTAATGCAGCAGTTTTGTAATCATCCTCGAGCGTTTCACTACGAAGTTGATACTTTATACTCTCAAAAAGCAACTCTGAGATGTAAGAGAAGTGCACATTATCACCAGCTGCTTTGAAAGCACTTCCTTTAGCCAGCGCGTGAACAGTACCATTGTTTTCACTTCCAACACTGTCTTTTTCTCCATCCCCATCAACATCATAATTGATACCACCACTTAAAGTGTAGAGATAGTAAGTTTCATCATTAAGATCATTAAGGTGTAGGTTAAAAGAGCCTATGTCAGCCAGCGCGCTACCTGAACTTGTCTTTTGTACATACAGTAGGGTTTTCAGTCCACTCTCATCATAAGCATAAATCTCAACATCTGCACTACTAAGCGAACGAAAGGATCCGCTGGAGAGCGTAGGATTATTTTCAGTAGAAACATTTTGTGTTGCTTTATCATCACTACAAGCGATAAAACTCAAACTAATAAACAGAGCAATAAGTAAATTTTTCATGACCTATCCTTTATAGTAAGGCTATATAATAATGATAAATCTTAGTAAATTCAATTTAGCTTAATTTCGAGAAAGTTCTTATTTCCAATCCAATTTTTTCTCACCATCTTCTTGTACTAGGTAAATTTCTTCATAAATACCCTTGGGTGACATGGCGTGTTCTTCCGTAGTTTTAACATCAATAAAAACGACCTGCGTCTTTCCATCATAAACAGAACGGTTTATGATTTTCCCATGTAGATCAGCCTCATAAAGTTTTTCTAGCTTACCTTCAATCTCTTCTATTTTTCTATCATTATCACTGATATATTGAGATTCAACTTGTAAACGTTCGGTCTCTTTTTGATACTGTCGTAGTCTGATAACATCTGCTTTATTGGCAGTTTTTCCTGCTTTTTGAGCAAGAAGAATTTTCTTTTTAAATGTCTTGATACGCTCTATTTGAGAGATATGTTCGGCTGCTTTTTTGGCATGAAGAGGTTTCAGTTCAAAAAGCGCACTTTTAATGGTTTTGATCTCTTGTTTATATCCTTCTATTTTTTCATGATACGTTTCAACAATATTGGGGTCTATTATTAATTTATTGTGCTCACCTGTAATTTTATATATCTCTATAGACTCTGAAGCGATAATGGTAGTGTTTAAGGTAAGTTCTTCAACAACAACCCGATGTCCGATAATCTTTCCACCCAACATCGTTTTCACATAAATATCATCAGCTTCCACTGTTCCCGTTTCAAGTATCTCTATCTCAGCAGTTTTGGCTTTTAAACTTCCACGATGTAGATGTATCTTCGCATTTTCAACCGCAACCAATTGTGCGTTTTTATGGGTCTGCTCATCTACATTTAATTCAGTCGCTTTTACCTTAGCATGGGCACCTACTGTCCCTTTAACATTTAACTCTTTAACATCAATTTCAACTCCACTACTTATAGCGTCGGTACTGCTGTCTTCATTATGAATATTGACTGCAATATCTCGGTCTTCACCGGTAGTTATCAATCCTGCATTTTTAAAATTGGCATTGTTCATTCTAACTTCTCGAGATATAGAGATGATACCATTTTCGTCTTTTACGTACCCATCAATCTTCGAGTAATATTTAATACTTTTGGTATCTTCTAATACCTTCACTGTTTCCGGGTCTGGCTTATAGTGTGCATACGTAGTCAGCGCGCTGGGCACAATCATCATCTCACCACTACAACTACGACCATCAAATCCATCATGAGGTTTAATATATTCAAAGATGAGTTTATTCGAAGGCACCCCTTCTATCAGACTCTTTTTTTCACTACTTTTATCCTCATACCACTTAATAATATCATCATCAATCGCAAACTGAGCACTAGGCGACTGCGCAATTCGAATCTTGATATCTTTAACAATTACACTGCCACACTTGATGTTTTTAGAGAGTTTAATAAGCACAGCATTTAGATCTTCTTCGAAGTGAGAGATGATAAAACCCAAACGTAGTTTTTGCGTATTGATCATGTTTTTTAAAATTTTGGCAAGTTTATTATCACAAGGGAAGACACTCCCTTTTTTAAAAGTAGCGATAACCTTACTTTTCGCTCTGTTTGAAGCGATACTCAACTTTATTTTATCTTCTACTGCGTTCGCAATTTTTCGTCTTATTCGCACCTTATACTCTTGCTTGATGATAAGCGCAGATGTTTTTATCAACGCTGCATCAAACAATTTTTCTATAGGATCATTAATAATTAACCATGTTTGATGTTCAGGGGATTTGATGGAGGTTTCTATACCTAAAAGGTCAAAGGCAAGAGAAGTTGGTTTGATGCCACACTTTTGTGCGACATCAAGAAGTGACTGCTTAACATCAGTCGTAGAGAGTGTAATTGTTGTAAAAACAGCCATTAAATAGAAGCCTTTTCTAAAGTTGGCTTATTATACTATCTTTTAATTACTCGATATCTCTAACACAACGGACACCAACCTCATCATCATTAAAAAATCCGTCTCCATTTTCTATACTATATTGAAAAATCATTACTGCGTGAGCGCTTTCGCCTATGGCTTCACTCGTCCATGAAGTGACCCAGTCAGAATGGTACACAGGTGTAAATCCTTCGATAATGGTTAAACTGTTTTCATCAACGACCTCACCATAACCGGTATACGTTTCGCCATCTGTATTTAAGGCGCCTACTCGAATAGTCCTCAACTCATTGATTTCACCACCACTATCCATTTCTGAATATGGAAGTCTCCAATCATCATGGCTTTCTAGTACTAAGTCTGCACAATAAGTAGAGGCTGCGCTCCATGTCAGTGTTGCCAAACGCGTATGCTCAGTATCTTCCCACATTAAAGCACCTACTGTGACAGTATCCCCGCCTACGCTTGCGACTCTAGTAGTTGAAGTAAATGTATCAGACACTGTAGAAACAGTTAACGTCGTCTCAACACTCACCTCATTAGAAGCAGACGTTGTATGACGAACCTTCACCACTTGATCGTTTTCGACAGTTGTATCTAAACTTGACCATGTAGAACCACTATCAAGTGAATATTCTCCCCCAACAATAGAGAGATCTACCGCTATATTAATTCCACTCACCGTTATGCTGTCTTCTACTATTGTAGAGACATTTGCATTGCTTACATCGGTAAACGTAAACTGATTTGGGGTAGAAAGAGTTTCTGTTTTCGTTGTAGATCTAAAAGAATCAGAACGACCACCAACGCTCAATTCTGTATATACATCACTATCATAGGCACTAGAACTGATATGACGCACATAGATATTTGTACCATTTGAAACGGTTGACGGTCCAGTTAGCCATGTTTGTTTGTTGTCAAGAGAATACTCTCCATTTGTAATAGAGATTCTAGTTTCATCATACGTTAATCCATCAATAGTAATGTTTTCTTCTTGATAAGTGCTTAATTCAACGCCATCAACACCAACAAAGTCTAGATTATTAGGTGTAATTCCACATAGATATGGAATCTCTATACTGGTTCCTTCTAAGGTAAAATCTGTTTTATAAAGCACACCCATAGTATCTTGAAAATAGTACATATCATTAAGTTTAAAAGGCTCTCTCAAATCCGTCGCTCTATAATTTCTTTTTAAAATAGGGAGTGTACCCTCTGGTGTTCCATCACTTACCCAAAGTTGTTCATAATCAGGTTCTGAGTCATCTAAAACATACATCATCGTTTCAAATAGGATCTTGTCTTCAAAAATGCGCATGCTACCCATCGTACTATTTAATGAATCCCCATCTGCATCAATTAAAATTTCTTTAACCAAAGAAGCCGTTTCAGTTACTGGATCATAACTCCAAAGTTCATAATTTGTATCCCAAGTATCAGCATCTATAAATTTTAGACGAAAGTAAAGTTTATCATTGATACTCATTAAAGAGTTTATACTTCCCGAATCTAATACATAAGATATTTTAGTCCCCTCAACTGTTCCGTTGGTTTCTAAAATTCTTTTACCTGTACCCAGTCCTAACTCATCAGCAATCATATAAACTTTGTCACCTATTTTTATTAAATCCTGTCCATAGTCATGAATCATATATTCAGTTGACAGTCTCGTTGCGTTGGCATCACCTTTTTTAGCCCACAGTTGTAGTCCTTCATAAGTATTACTTTCATCACGCATACTAAAAATCAACGTATCATCAAGGACTTCTAGATGTGTACCAAAGTCTACTGTGTTACCAAAGTCATAACCATCAAAACTTTCAAGAATTTCTAAAGAGTTCATATCACTACCAACCCGTTCTAAATACATCACGTGAGCCCGTTCAGACATATCATACACGCGACCATTTATATTTGAATAACGTAAGCCTGTAGTATCCGCAATTCTTGTAATAGACGTTCCATCAGCGCGATATAGTCCATATCGAGAATAATTGTTATCAGACGCCGTAAAGTAAACTTGATTGTCAACTTTTATTTTTAAACTTGGATGAGAACTTCCATATAAATACGTTGAAGTGAACTCATTATGTTCATTAATATCATGGACTAAGGTCCCCTCAGTTGAGCCATTACTTTCATATAATTCATAACCAGTGGCACCTCCAGCAGAATGATTGCTAGAAAAGTATTGAACATCTCCTACTTTAAACATATCTTTCATCGTAACAAATCCAGAACTAACCGCTTTATCACTGGTATAACCTGGGAGGATATCTTTAATCAAACTGGTTGTTTCTAAACTACCCTCAGTTTTATACAACTCCATACCAATACTATAAGGGTCTTGACACATCGTAATTAATTTACTCTCAGGCACATAAAGCTGCACATCAAAATTCATTCGACCGAGCGCGCTGTATGCACATTCATTGATAGTCTCAGTTAAGGTATAAGTGAAATAATCAAACCCCGCATAATCATCATCTGGATCATAGTTATAATTAACTATTTCATGCTCTATTGTTGTAAGTGACACACTACCATAAGCAGTCTCTGTGTCAATACTAACATCTATTGAAGCGCTGTCTGCACGCAGATATTCACCCTCGATTATCTCTGCACTATAAAGTACTCTTGACTCAGTTGGAGCACTTAATGTACTTGGGTTTTCTATAGTTACTTTTACCAGACCATATTCACCACCATTTTCATAAATGAAACTGTCTTCACCAATAAAACAGTCTGTGCTGGTATAAATAATATCCCATATTTCATTACCCATTAAAAGTATCTCTACATCACCATGCGTCGCTTGACTATAAAGAGTGACATCATTCTCGCTGGTTCCGATTCCTGTTGAAAAATGGTCATCCTCTTTTGGATAAATATTAATATTAATATCATTAAAGGTCATTGGTAGTGCTTCCACATTAACAATCACACTCGCACTCGTTTGAGCATAATGAGAATCACTCACTACCACTTTGACTTCAAATCTACCAAGTTCATTAAATTCATCTCTAAAGAGTATGGCATTTCCTCCATACATTTGAGAATTTGAGCCAATTTTGTGAACACTCCAACTGTACGTTAAAGTATCTCCCGCATCTGCGTCACTCGCACTGACATTTATATCAAGTGTGGTTCCAATAATTACAGTTTGTTCAGATGATGGCGTCAAACTCACTTCTGGAATACTGTTGGCTAAAACAGTAATATGTGCAATATTGCTGTCTTTCGCTCCACTGGTATCGGTCACAGTAAGATTATAATCATATACGCCCGCAGTATCAAACACATGTTCGTAGAGATCACACATCGTGTCATCAGATTCGATTAGGAGTAGATTGTTTTCATCTCTCCATTCACAATGTATAATTCCCCCTAAAGGATACGCATCTTGATCATAAGAGTAAGAACTCTCTAAACCATTGACACGCGCACCGACATAAGCCGTAATATTTTGTGTCTCTACATTATTCATGTCCATACCAATAACCGCAAACGGAGTTTTATTGATAGGAACAACTATCTCACCTCCACCATCATCTGGATTACAGATAACCATTGAGGTATCAATATGAAGTGTATTACTTAATAAAGTTGTAGAGGTATTCAATTCATTGGCGTTGATGGAGATATTGAGATCAACACCCATCACACATGAGGAGTAATTGACATCTAAAATGATACTTTGTAGGTCATCTCCAACGCTAATATTTTCAATATTCAGCGCGCTATCATCTGAAGAGAGAACCGTATAGTTTAGCAAGTCTGCATCTAAAAGTTTTGTATTTTTAAGATCAAGACGCAAGGCTTGTGGTAATCCTTGAACCACACCATCATAATGCACATTCAAATCTAAGCTTGGTGCACTCGGTGTTGGAACAACTATGATGCTCCCACCCCCTGTTTCAGAGTTACAGATAGTCATTGCGGTGTAGAGATTAAAAGTATTGCTATCAAGTGGTGTTGTAATATTTAGCTCAGACTCTGAGAAACTTACAGACATATCTATACGTTCTATACAGCTACTAAAGTTGATATCAAATACAACACTTTGATTGTCTTCAGAAACTGTATATCTTTCAATATTAACAGCGCCTGCTGGCGCGCTGATAAAAGTAAATTCATCTAAGTCTCTATCGTTAAAAGTCGCACCAAAAAGATCTACTTTGACACCCTGTGTCAAAGAACCCATAATATTATTGGTACGGTAAGCATTTGCATGAGGGAGTAAAACAAGCTGTGTAAAATCAATATCATCTATCACAATAGTACTGTCTAATTTTTCAAGATTGGCTACAACAGCAGGAACATCCACTCTATATCTGGCGCGCTGGATTTTTGCGAAGATATCTGAAGCGAGTAATCCTTCTAATCCTTCTGTATTATAAATAAGAATCAGCGCTTCCAAGTCGGCTAAAGGATCTTCAGAGTCCATAAAAGCCGCAGAGAGTTGAAGTAGCGCCATATTGACGGTAGCCATATTGCCTTCAAAAACACTCAGGTCTAAACTCCCAATATCTAAGCCTTCTGTATCAACGAGTGAAAACAGTGCTTCAAGATCGGAGAGCGCAATATTTTTAGCCACAACTAAATCTTGACCCTCTTTAAGCAGTGTACGTATCTTTGCGCTTGCGAGGGTGGTGAAAAGGTTTACATTTCCACCAACACTAACCCGTCCATCTATATAAAGGATGGAACTAAGTTTGATGCTCGTATCGCTTACCTCGCCACTCACTTCATCAAAGTAAAGGCCATCAACTTCAACCTCACTCAATCCACTCCAAGGCACATCCATATTGTAATGACCAAAATCATCACTAATAGTCCCTGTAACACTTTGAGATGAACGCTCATAATCAGCGTTTAATTTATAAATAACAACAACTGAACCTGCTTTAAAAGGCCCTTTTTGTGCTATTCCACTAATACTTACAGGATTTGTCTCATCAACAGGTGTTGATTCAGTATCTCCAGAACATCCACTCAATGAGAGTAGACTTAGTATCATTAGTATGATTATTAAATATCTTTGTAGCATAATATGCTCCTATCTTTTTTCTTATCAAAAGTATAAGATAAAAGCATTGCAAAACCATTGCAATCAGAGCGCTTTGCTTTAACTACTCGAAGATAAAACGAAGTGGTTTATCTTCATACCAGTTGAGTCCATCACTTGAAGACCAAACATCGTTTTCTAAATCATTAGTACCACCTGCAATGACCCACATCTTATTATTAAAGACAAGGCTTTGATAATAGCTACGTATAGAAAAGTACATGCCACTTGGTGTCACCTCACTCCAAGTCACTCCGTTACTAGATGACCAAATATCATTTCTAGCAGTACCTGAAGAAATCCCTCCAATCACCCACATCTTATTATCAAATACAAAACTTTGATAAAGGCTACGTAAAGGAAAGTATGTAGCACCTGGACTAACATCAGTCCAAGTTTCTCCATTACTAGACAACCAAATGCTATCTCCAGCAATCACCCACATTTTATTATCAAATACAAGGCCTTTATTATCCGAACGTGCAGGAAAATGTGGGCCACTTGGAGTCACTTCAGTCCAAATCACTCCATCACTAGATGACCAGATATCATTTTTATCCAATGGATCATAACCACCGATCACCCACATCTTATTATCAAATACAAGAAGCTGATGCAGAACACGTTCAGAAAAGAGTGAAGGACTTGACGAGGTATTAACTTCATTCCAATTCACTCCATCACTCGATGACCAAACATCATTTAAAAAACCACTCTCATCTCTACCACCAATCACCCACATCTTATTATCAAATATCAGGCTTTCATGATTATCACGTGCAGAAAAAACAGTACCATTTGGAGTCACTTCGTCCCAAATCATTCCATCACTAGATGACCAGATATCATTTTTATAACCACTGTCATCTCTACCACCAATCACCCAGATCTTATTATCAAATACAAGACTTTGATGACTCTGACGTACAGAAAAACGTGTGCCACTTGGCGTTACTTCACTCCATGTCACTCCCGAACTAGATGACCATATGTCATTAGTCTCACTTCCATCAAAACCACCAATCACCCATATTTTATTATCAAATACAAAACTTTGATGATTAGAACGGGCAGAAAAATGTGTATCACTTGGGATTATTTCATTCCAAGTCACTCCATCACTAGATGACCAGATATCATTTGTTTCATTTCCATCCTCTCCACCGATGACCCATATTTTATTATCAAATATAAGACTTTGATGGTCAGTACGTGCAGAAAAGTGTGTTCCACTTGGAGTTACTTCACTCCAGTTCACCCCATCACTAGATGACCAGATATCATTTTTTATACTTCCATCATTGCCGCCAATCACCCACATTTTACTCTCAAAGACAAAACTTTGATGATTAGAACGGGCAGAAAAGTACATGCCACTTGGGGTCACCTCACTCCAAGTCACTCCATCACTAGATGACCAAATATCATTTTTCTCACTTCCATCGTTGCCACCAATCACCCACATTTTACTATCAAAGACAAAACTTTGATGATCATAACGGGCAGAAAAGTGCATGCCACTTGGAACCACTTCAGTCCAAGTTATCCCATCACTAGATGACCAGATGTCATCTTTTTCAGACGCTTCTTGTCCACCAATCACCCATATTTTATTCTCAAATACAAAACTTTGATGTCCCGTACGTACTGAAAAGTGTGTACCAATTGGTGTCACTTTATTCCAAGTTTCTCCATCACTCGATGACCAAATATCATTTTTATAAGATCCATCATTTCCACCAATCATCCATATCTTGTTATTAAAGACAATGTTCTGATGATCAGTACGTTTTGAAAAAATAGGCTGCATATCATTGGTTTGTAGAGTTGCTGAAATTTGTTCACCATTTTTCAACCAGAGGAATGGTTCTTCCCCTTGTTTAATAAAGTCAGTTTCAACAAAATCATCTTTTTCCAAAATCAATGAGAGAGGATCTGCACAGTTATATAAACAATTAATATCACAGTCACTATTACTAGAGCGAAAGAGTTTTACTGTTTCACCCTCTTCTAGATTTAGTAAGATGCTACTTTTATTATTTCCTAAATGAAGTGTTCCTTCTATTTTAGTATGTTCCAGAGGTTCTATTGTTACGTTACAAACATAAGCAGTAGTAGGGTTTTCAGATGCATCTAAAAGGCCATTACTGTTTGTATCTATTCCTGTAATGATTTTCTGTCCCCCTTTAGAACAGTTCAAACCGACAGGTTCTTCATTAATAATGACCAAGGCACTTAATCCATCTATTCCTGTATCTCCAGTAGAACCTTGCGCACCATCTTGCCCATCAGCTCCCGTATCTCCTTGAGCACCATCTTGACCATCAGAACCAACATTACCTTGTGTACCATCTTCACCTGTAGCTCCCGTATCACCTTGGGCACCATCTTGACCATCACTACCTATGCGTCCATTACAGACATACTCAGTACTGTTGACTTCATCATTTTCTAGAGTAAGATTTTTATTTTTATCCAAACCAATCTCTATCTTTTTACCACCCTCACTACAGTGACTTCCTTGAAGTTCATCACTCACCTTTACCAGTGAACTTACCGCATCTCTTCCTGAATTTCCATCAATTCCATCACTACTATCACCACAGCCACTCAAAAAGAGTAAACCTACGATCATCACTATAATTACTAAATATCTCTGCAACATAATATGCTCCTATATTTGCGTATTGCAACAAGTATAATATAAAAGCATTGCGAAACCATTGCAATGCCTAAGAAATATAGTAAGGAGGGGGAGATAAAAGGGGGTTTACGCTTTAAAGCTATTTGGTGTAAAAATAATCGAGAAACAGGCACCATTGTCTCTGTTTTGGACACTAAGTTTTGCGTGGTGTTTTTCAGCTATCTGGCTACTCATATAGAGACCTATACCGGTACCTTTTCCCTCTTCTTTAGTGGTGAAATGAGCTTTGAAAATGTCTTCTATAACACCTGTAGGGATACCACCCGCACTGTCTTGTATCTCAAGACGTGGTTTTTCATCATTGATAATAGAAATTTTGATATCTCTTTTTTTAATATTATTGTCTATAAAAGCATCTTTGGCATTGTTGACAATGTTAAGCAGTAGATGTTTAAACTCATTTTCTGAACCATAAATCTCCAGCGCGCTAGAGATAACTTCAACATTTATTGTATGTTTCATCAACTCATCTTTGGCCAAAAATAGCACATCATCAATGGCACTTAATACATTAAACAGACTCTGTTTTTGACTTGGTCTAAAAAAACTTCTAAAAGTACCCAGAGTTTCTGTCATATGCCCAATCTGTGTCTGAACATCATCTTGAAAATCCTGTATATATTTTTTATTAATAAGACCCTCTTCATAGTCACTTACAATCAATTCGCTATACATACTTAGGGCATTAAGTGGTTGTTTCCACTGATGCGCTACTGCGTCAAGCATCTCACCCATGGCTGCCATTTTAGACTGTTGAAGGAGAAGTTTTTCATTTTGCGCTTCATTATCATGTGCTTTCAACAGTGCTTTGGTGCGAAGGTTGAAATTTCGTACCAACTTATCAATCTCTCCACGATCACGTGTATAAAGAACGGCATCAAAATTGTCTTGGCTTTTTTCAATCTGCTGCGTAATACTTTCAAGAGGTAAAACAATACTTCTTCGAACAAAGAAAAAACCAAGCGTTGCAGTTAACAAGGCAAATAAAACGGTAATAATCATAATTTTATTATAAATTTTCAAAGTATCTTTAAAGACAATATCCTCAGGAATACCCACAAACATATTCCATCCTGTATGTGGAAAATAGACAGAAGTCACCACAGAAGAATCATCAAAAATTGGGTCAACATCTACCATTTTAATTTCTTGAGTTAAGGAGGTTGCGTAGCGATTAATTTTATGTTTCATCTCATAACTGAGACTCATAGCTTCAGAAAAAGAGATCTCGGGACTCTCTATAGAGATCTTTTGAGCCAAGTCTTTATCTAAGTGTCTATTTTTATGAATATGAAACAGTTCTGTAAACAAAGAGATGCCAAGGTCTTGAATATTGGTCGCATTCGAGTATGACCATAAATCATCTGAGTGAATAATCATCTCACCCATGCGGTCTGTAATCATAAAGTACTGTTCTTCTGAGCTTAAAAGAGAGGAAAACACCCCTTGACTACCCAAAGTAAAACGTATATCTACACTCGCCACACCAATAAATTTTTCTTTTTTATAGATAGGAGAGACGACACTAACCATGCGTTCTTTAGTGACACTATCTGTATAAATTTTTGTCCAAAAAGTCTCCCCTTTTTGAAGATAACGTCCTAAAACATAAAACTCCATTTGTCTATAAGGAATAGAACTCTCTTGTTCATAATTATTTATCTTAACAAGTTTATTGTCACTGTTCTTTTTATAAAAATAGGTCTCTTTTGGCATCTTTAAAGGTTCATACCAAACCCCTGCACTCACAATATCAACCGCAATATTTGCATCAAGTAGTGCTTCTAATGGCTTTTCAAATCCCTCAACACTACTGAGTTCTGCCATATTACGAACCAACATCTCATCGAGTCGTTGTTCGACTAGAAGTGCACGTACCACAAGGTGGGTCTGTTGAACCACAACCTCTTCTACTTTTTCTTTAAGACGGTTTTTTTTGATGTAGTTTAAATTAAGAACAATGACTAAGATAAAGAGGATGCTCATAGAGGCAAAGAGTAAGACGTTTTTTGTTGCTAAGCTGCGGTACCATTTCATGTACTGAGTGTACTAAAATATGTCTAAGCTAAGGATTAAAAATCCTTATACTTAATTAATCTTCTCTACGTGGAGGAGGAGTCCGTGGTGGTGGAGTAGAAGATGTATCTGTTTGTGCCTTGGGTTTTCTTTTTCCAAGATAAACAAGCAGTGCGATAACACCGACAATCACGCCGACTAAAACCAGTGGGCGCGCTCCAATCCATGCTAACACAATAACAATAGAACCGATAACAAGCGTGAGTAAAAAAGCGATTAAGCCCGTTGCCAATCCTACCATAGAACCAAAAAATGGAAGTACATTTGCAAGCACACCCAGTGGACCCATAATCATAGAAAGTCCAATAAACATCACCAGTAAACCAACACCTCTAAGAACCCAAGTAAACATATTGTTAGAACTAAACTCTTCTTTAAAAATCTTATCTGCGCTAGAGTGTCCTACTCTTACAAAAACAAAAGAACGCTCATAATCCGTTGCAAAACTTACAATATCTTGACCTAAAACTGAAGCGGCCAGAGTGTATTCACCAGCAGGCGTCATTTTGTAGTGAAGTTTTACATCTCCGATGCGTGGGTTCTGTTCATCTTCACCAATATAAAGATACGATCCTGTATTTTTCGCATTGTTAATTGTACTTGGATACATATGTAGATCCATATTTTGCGCATTGTCAAAGTTTGAGATGATATTTTTGTTCAGGTGATATTTTCCCATATTTGCATTCGATAAAAACCTTTGTGAAGGGTATCTGTTGCTAATATTTTCATGTCCTTCTCTATGTTTAAAAGAGCCCGAATCAATATTTTGACTTGTCCATACTTTTTCATAATCATAAGTCGTCGTCGTGGTTGTTGAACCACCCATCTCTTCTTTGGATTCACTGTGTTTATTCTCTTGCCACTGATACGTAGAACTCTCACGCGCTAAGGCTAAGGCATTTGATGAGATCCCAAAAGCACTATCTTTTACGATACTTGTAGGTTTTACTGAACCATAAATGAGGACTGCCTTACCATTGTTTTGCGTATCTATCAGCTCAGGTGTAATAATTTGAATACTTTCTTGCATCTGCTTTAAGGCATTTGCCTGATCAACACTTCGACCTTCATTCCAATATAAAAGTACGATGGAAATAATAAAAAATAAAAATCCAAAAAGAACCCCTTTTAAAGAGTTTCCAATATTTTGCATATAACTTGTACTGGTTGTTTCACTAAAATGATCGCTCATATTTTTTCCTTATCTTTTAAATGTTGTTGGGTGTGCAATTATTTGTCCCCTCTTGCTTAGAATCTATCGCCCATGGCGAAGTCACCCAGCGCGCCAAGCACTGAACCCTCACCACGATCACGTCCGCCACCTTGAGGAGCTGCTTCTAACATACGACCAGCAAGACGAGAAAATGGTAGAGACTGAACCCACACTTTTCCAGGACCTTGAAGTTTTGCAAAAACAAATCCTTCACCCCCAAAAAGAGCCGTTTTAATTCCACCGACTTGCTCGATATCAAATGAAACCTTTGGTTCCATCGCTACCAAACAACCCGTATCAAGATGTAGTTTTTCACCAGCGCTTAGCTCAATCTCTTTAAGCGTTCCCCCAGCATGGATAAATGCCATGCCATCACCTTCAAGTTTTTGCATGATAAAACCTTCACCACCAAAAAGACCGGTTAATATTTTACGTTGAAAATGGATGCCTATAGAAACACCTTTTGCTGCGGCCAGAAAACAGTCTTTTTGACAGATAAGCGTACCACCAATCTTGCCTAAATCCACAGGAATAATATGTCCAGAGTATGGTGCGCTGAATGCCACACGCGCTTTACCTGAGCCTCTATGTGTAAAAACTGTTGTAAAAAGACTCTCCCCTGTAATAAGACGTTTTCCTGCACCCATCATCTGATCAAGAAATCCACCTTGGTCATCTTTAGAGCCAGAACCATCTCCAAAAAGTGTGTTCATCTCTATAGTACTTGCCTTAAACATCATCGCACCCGCTTCAGCAATAGCACTTTCACCAGGGTCAAGTTCAATCTCAACATACTGCGTATCATCACCAAAAATTTCATAATCAATTTCATCCGCACGGTTTGTTCGTCCTGACGTAGCGCGTGAAGGTGGTGCATCTCTACGGGTGTAAAGAGTAGAGAGCGAATCGCCACTAAGTTCTTCCACCTCAGCCATCTTTTTCCAGTCACGAAAACCATCTTTCCATGCATAACCAGAGTTGTCTTTCTCTACTAATTTTACCGCTTCACGTGTAGAGATAGGACCCATTTTTTTTCCATCACCATACTCTAGATACCAAGATTGAGCCATAACAATTCCTCTTTTATAATATTAAAATAAAGTATAACTAATTAATATTTAATCAACTGTGAAACTTACTTCGTAGGTAATATAACCACGAACAGGTCTGTCCCAAGGCGCGCCACCAACACCAGGAAAATCAAATGCTTTCCTAATTGTTTTAGAGTAGGTTTTATCTACTTTAGTAAAAGTATCTGTATAAAGCGCCTCATCTAAGAAAGTAGTATCACTAAAAACACCAAACTGAATATCATCACTATACATTGTCAGTTCTAAATATACTCCAGAGGTTGAAAAAACAATATCTTCTCCAGCAAAAAAATCAGAGTTATAATTCATATGCGGAAAGTCACAAGTTCTAAAGTCTGCGGTACACAAGTTGGATATTCCAGAAGCAAAAGCAAAAGCATCAACTTTTGTTATCTTATTAAAAGGTGAATAAGGAGCGAATCCATACGTCAAATTATTTCCATCTGATTGAGTCGTCAAATAACCCACCTGCCCTTTAAAGTCAAGTTTATGTTCATAACGATCAAAAATCAATGGAGCTAAAGGCATTTGCATTACCTCTAACTTTTTGATATTAACATTCATATTATTTATGACAATACCTTTATGCCATGTTGGTTTAACCTTAGCTTTTACATTTTTTTCTGCGTAATCTGACTTGGTTACAAAAGAGATAATGTCCTTAGGATTCAATGTTACACCAGCACAAACACTCTCAACAATAGCCCCAGCTGCATCAGCATCTATCGTAAATGAACCAGCAGATCCCTCTATGATATCTTCTTCAAAAGATTGATTATTATCGATACCAAAATTAGACTGCGCGGTATATATCTTCATAGCGCTTCCATAATACGTATCTCCATCTTGAATAGCGTCTATTGCCAGTTCAGTCACAAGGTTCGCCGTAGAACAAGCAACGGCTGCGTAGTTTCCATAAACAATAGAGATCGCTGTACTCACAATAGTATCAAACGTGCTCATGACAGCCGTTGTTAAACGCTCTAGTGTATCAAGAGAGTCAAACTCTTTGGCATCTATTCCATACCGCAAGCTTGTCATATTGGTTATCAAAGTACTGTAGTCTACATGAAGCATAGGTACATCTGTTTTAAATTTCAGAGATTCAGGTGGATTTTCATACTCAGTATCTGCCACATTTCCAACATCTAAAATTTTCACTGAACCCTGTGTTGGAAATCTAAAATAAGACTTATCACATCCATACTGGGCATTTATCATAATACGTGCTTCACCGTATTTATCACCTTCTGAGCTTGAGCTATACGAAACTTCAGTTAACAGTGGCACGTAAAAAGTTTGCGCCGCTGGGTTATACAGTTCGGGATTAAAAAGAGCTGTACTCTGGTCGTACGATTCAAGATTAGAAAAATTCGCATCTAAGGAAGTAACATTAGACTCTTCATAGCTAGGAACCTCGTCTTCTACAACATTTAAAAGTTCTGCCGTTGTTACATTTTGATCAATAGAAATATAACGGATAACACTGCTGTTTAAGTCATCGATATCCGTACTGTCTTTATTTAAAAACTTATACAAATTAGCAATTAAATTATCTTTAGCTGTTTGTGGTTTAAAATCACTCTCTAAAGCGGTATTGCGAATCACTCCACTATAACGGTTATCACCACGATGACGAATCAATTGCGTTTTATTACCCGCAGAGTCAAGTTTAATCAGCATCTCATGAAGATACTTACCACTGCCTCCGTATTTAGTTTTTCTCATTACGAAGTAGACACTGTTGGCATAAATATAAACGCCGCCACTACGATAAGCAAAGTCATTGGCCTCTACATTAGCCAATTTTTCATGTTTTATCGTTTTAAGTACCGCTCCAGTATTTATGTCTAAAACAGTAAATACAATGTCATAATCATAATCACTGTCACTGCTTATTATATTTTGAGGAATAATAATAGTATCCCCAGTAATAGCAGTATCGTAACCAATAGAAGCCCCATTATAACCTCGTAACTGACCCTTTAATGAATATGTATAATTAATCTCTTTATTTGTATTGCTATATGAGTAAAATTCAGGGGTTAAATAATTTTGATATTTAAAATAAAAATTATCTTTGTATTTGTAGAGGTTTTTAGCTTCAGGAGCGAAAAACACCATCGCATCAGTATCACCTTCAACAATCAGTGTTGCTTCTTGCAGCTCAAGGTTTGTATTGTATTTAAACAAATAAAGATCAAAGGTGGACATCTCATCACTGTTAATATATGACCCACTTCCTAAAAAGTAGATATCTCCATCTTCAAAAACCGTATCTTCATGTGTAAAAACTGTCTCATAAGATTTTGCATTTCCATATTTTGCAACAAAATCATCAAAGATATCTACCGTCTTATCTGCTCCACGGTAACCAAAAGTAGTTTTACCTTGTGCATTAAACGTGGTGCTAGATAGTTTGGTATTTGCGATAGAGTAGTAACTGCTTGTATCTGAGACAGAGATATCAGAGTTATAAAGAGTAGCTGGCTCAGCAGTACGTACCTTTGTAGATAATAAGCTCCATCCTTCAACAGCCTCTATATTACCCTCATAAACTCTCTTATCCTCACCAGAACACGCTTCTATCTGTGTCATCCTCTCATTTTCAATAAAGGCGATAGAGGTTCCACTACCTGGTGTCATCCATGAGCGCGTAATATGAAGCGCATCTCCAAATTCCCCAATAAAAGGCTTACCAATATAATCATACACATAAGATTTGTCTTTAAAAGAGTACTTGATATTTTCATACAGATATCCTGTGAAATTTTCAAATCCTCTATAATCAGGATAAACATTAAAATAGAGATATCCATTTTGTTCCATGATACTACTTGTTACTGGTCCAAAAAATGGCATCTTTACTGTATTGTTATCATAGATTTTTTTCTCTACTAAACTTTCTAAAATCATATCTGAAGTAAACGCACTTAAATTGTATTCAAGCACTGAATGTTTCATATGAAACCCAAGATCAGATGCGTTATCCTCACTTATTTCTGGATTACTATCAACACCTCCATAAGTAACATACATCTTATTTTTATATATAAGTGGAGGATATTTAAAATAAAAATCCTCACTGGTACTATTAGATTCTGCGATAATAATTTCAGGGCTATTGTTCAATGAAAGAGAAGATAAAAAGGGAGAAACAACTGCTGAAATTTCATCATAACTAAAAGATCCACTACTATTGAGAAGACCTCCACACGAATAACTGACACCGGTAAGTTCTTGTTTGATAACACAGTCTGAACCAGCTAGGGTTAAACTTTTACTGATATCACTGGAGTACAATGAATTAGATAAACTCCATGTACTTGGAGAAGAGATAAAACTATCACCATTGCCACCATCTGTATTATCGCCATCAGTATTATCTCCATCAAGATTTGAATCACCACCATCAACGACTATGGGTGGTGATTCATCACTACTTTGAGAGCACCCTACAAAAGTGATTAAACCTAAACTTACCATCAAGGTAAAAAAAGTATTTTTAAACATAATTGATCTCCTAATTGTAACTGAAATCAGTCGCTGTAAAATCAAAAGTTATCGAGATATCTTTATCTATTACCGTATCTTGTTCTGTCAATGTGAAATTATCTAAGTGTCCTACAACATGTAGGTTTGTTCCATCATCACTGATAGACGTTATCTCAATATCGTGCGCTGTAAATGGAACACTACCACTTTGCCAAGCATTGTTATATTGCTCTTCACCCACATCATAATTAATCATAGTAGCAGAGGTTAATGTACCCGTTGTCAGCGCATCTTCATTTTCAAATCTTATACCCCAAAGGAAAGTATCACTAGAACTTTCAGAGCTTCCAACCAAATAATATTTCGCCACAATAGTCACAGTTATACTTCCATCTACCTTACGATCTAAGTCCGCAGTATTTGAACTCATAGTTGCGCCATTATAGAGACTGTCTGTTTTAGTGGTGTACCAAGTTTTACTGACTCCATCCAAAGTTGTAGTAAATATCCCACTTTGTTGACCAGGGTTATCTTCTACTGTTCCAGATGGAGGCGTATACTCTTCACCAGGATTTGTTGTTGCAGGAGTTGTTCCAGAACTGTCATCACAAGCACTCATCGATAAAAGTACAAACAGACTTAATCCAATCATTAAAAACTTTTTCATCATATATCCTTTTTATATCTACTCATAGTGTAACAATAAACCATTGCAAAACCATTGCAAAATACTTTTAAAACTTTTTGCAATGTTTTTGCAATGGTTTTATAATATAATATATGTATATGAAAACACAAAGGATATATCATGAAGACATACTTAAAATTACTTTTAGCTGGCGCGCTGATATTCAGCTTTATTGGATGTGAAGACAGTAGTTCTGACACACCAACAACAGGTGCCATAATAGACGGCAGCAGTTTCAACTACACTGCTTACTTCTCAGGAAAAACGCTATATAGTATCGAAGAAGGTGAAGTTGCTTCAATAACTTTTGATGTTGATGGTACGACATATGGAGTAGATAAATATGGTCCTTGGGATGATGATGATAGTTATGAAGTCACCTCAAACAGTCTCATTCTTCATACTACTGATGATGACGATAATCCTGAAACCCTCACCATAACCTACAAAGGAACTGCAGCCAATGGTGGACTGAAGTTTAATGTAGCAAGTTCAGATCATACAGCTGAAATCACGGTCTATGCCAACGCTTCAGATAGAGATGCGGCACTGACAACAGGTGACCCAACACCAACAACAAATAATCAGTATGAAAAAACAGGTGAGTTGAATATCACTATAGATGGAACAGCTTTAAATTTACTACTTTCTAAAGAGTATACTGAAACAGCTTATGCCATAATTGACAATAATCGTGCAGAGTATGAGATGGATGGAGATGATGTTGAGATTACTTTATTAGCGTTAGATACGTTGGATATTCAAAGTAGTTATGATGATGTTGCTACGATAGGTTTCACCTTTGCTGCAGATACGTTTAATGCAAGTGATGGAACATTCACACTCGGAGAATACGAAGCAACAATTATTGCTGAAGACTCAATCTTTACTGAGAATATCACTATTACAAAAGCCATTAAGATTGGAGAAATCATTTATGTTGATGGTTATTTGAACAGTATTAGTAGTACCGATATATTTTCAGGAACAGGAAGTAGTAAAACAATAAGTGCATCTTTTAGTGCCGCTACCAGTGTTAGTAGTACGGTAGTCAAATAGTATGCGTTATATAATACTATTCTTTATACTGGCGACTTCACTTTTCGCTGACACCACTTTAAAATTCAAAAGTGGTTCTGCGGATGCATTGAAGTTTTATTATGCGGATGATGCACATATGCGTCTTACTATGTACGATGATGATGGGTCTAGTGATCTTTATGTTATTGGTAAAAAAAGCTATATTGTCTCTCATGATAATGGGCGCTATGAGATAGTTGATCTTGATCAGATGCGTGCTATGATGGGTGCGCTTGGGGCGATGGTTCAAGAAGAGATGATTATGCCACTCATTGAAGTTGTTAAACGAGGTTCTTCAACTACCGTTGCGGGTGTTCGTGGTGAGAAATGGACAATCAGAATGAGAGAAAATGAACATGAGCGTTCTGAGACCATGAAGGTGGTTGTGACGGATAATCCACAAGTGCTTAATGCCATGAGAAAACTCACTTCAGCATTTTCATTGATGCCCAGTGGTGAAGCATCTATGATGAGCTTTTTTGAGATTCAAAAAGGCTATGTGATGATTAAACATGTAGATCTTGAACTTGTTAAGTACAGCGATCGAAGTATTGACCCTTCTGTATTTGTATTGCCAAATAAACAAAAAAGAGTATCACAACCAAAAGCCGAACCACGTAAAAAAACCATCACTAAAGAGAGACGTATTAAAAAATGTAAACGTTTTGCGAGTGCTGATAATGATGGTTCAAGTGGCAGTATGAAATATGGCAGTCCAAAGTGTGTTGAGTGGTACTACGAGGTCGAAACTTATGAGGTTGAAGTAGAAGATAAAGGTCGTTCAGGTTATCAAGACAATCATTATGACGATGATAATGATGAACTCGGAAGTGACAATCCGATGGACGCCTTAAAAAGCTTTTTCTAAGCTGTTTTTATAGACTCTATATCACTCAGCGCGCTGTTTAAGGTGCCATGAGTGATAAATGTACACTCTATTCCAATATCTACCATGTTGCACATCTCTATACTATCATTATCCCCCAAGACATCATGAATAACATTGACAAATGATTCATCAACGATACAGTGTTTGGTAAATACTTCTTGAACCTTATCACAAAAAATATCAACTTCTTGTGCATCTTCAAGGTTGTATGCCAAAGTTATATCACTACGACTTCTGTTGTAAATCGCACTATTGCTATATTCTCTAATTTCTGTACTGGTCATAAAATCTCCCTATGCTAATTAATTATTTTCTGTTTAAAAGTTTGTATCACTTTTTAAATCGACCATAATTAATTATTATAAAGAGAATTTGATCAAATAAGACATACCTTGCTTATTATTTAGTTCGATATCACCTTCTAACTGATCTTCAACCAATGTTTTTACCAAACTTAGCCCTAAACCAGAAGGAGATTTAATATCACTACAATAGCCTTGACCATTGTCTCCTACACTTAAAGTGTAATCTCCAAACTCAGAGTGCATCACTATTTCCACTTTTTTAGAACCTTCTGGTTTGGCATATTTAATTGTATTTGTTATTAACTCATTGATAATCAGCCCCACATATACAGACTCACGAATAGGCATATGTACCTGTGTAATACTTAAGTCAAAATCTAAACTCTCTAATACACCCTCTTGCATCTGCGAACAAAGTGTTTCAATATACGTTTGCATATCAATAGACTCAAAATCATCTTTTAAATATAAAATCTCATGGGTTCTCGATATCGCAGCAATACGACTTTCCAACTGATTAAACTGCTCTTTTGTCTCATAATGCTCGGCGTGTGAAGCCTGCATCCGTATCAAAGAGAGTATCAACTGTAGATTATTTTTAGTTCGGTGATGAAGCTCTTTTAACAGTACCTTCTCTTTTTTTACCGCAAGATTTAAATCTTGTGTTTTGACTTCAACTTCTTGATCTATTAAAACTTTTTGTGCTTGAAGTGTTTCTAAAAGTTTATGATCACTGTCCTCTTTCTCTTCACGTAAAAGACTGTAACGATCGCTAAATGCCAAAGAGAGAAGTAAGGCTTCAATAGCTGTAAAGTATAAAATCAGGTTCGGAATATCTTTCATCATTGCAATCAGCCCTAAAGAGTCTAATATAATAATGCTATACGCAAACACCAACATAACCCAAGCTAAGGCAAATAGACGCGCCTGCTTGTTCCCATCAAGATAGATATATATCCCACTAAAGGTGTTAAAAAAGACAAAAAGAAGTCCTGTTACTAAACCCACTTCAGGCAGATAATAAAGAGAGGTTCCAAAAAATGGAATTTCGATAATGGCCAAAGCAATAAAAATATAATAGATTTTATTGATACGTGGATAATTCTTCGTACTTAAAAAACTTTGTGAATATAAAGACGCACTCATATACATCAGCGAAATTTGAACTAAGGAGGTGGTGTGTGCAATATCAACAATCTCTTGTGAAAACAGCAAGGGAAGGATACTGACATAAGAGAGTTGTTGTAAAACAACACTGCCAATGTAGAGTACATAAAAAAGGTACATCGACTCTCGTGTGTGAAAGTAGATAACAATATTGTAAAACATGAGTGCGATAATCAAACCAAAAAGGAAAATATTTTCTATAATATCTTTCACACTTTGATCCACATAGTGTCCAGAACTTTGTAGATTCATACTAAAACGCATCATTGTTTTATCATTATGCACTTGCATATAGTAGGTCTGTTCACTTAAAGCAGCAAAGATCAAAGAATAACTAAGATTTAAAGTACTCAATGAGCCATTATCACTTAATAAATCACTTTTAATCAGTTCTCCACTTTCGCTATACAGAGTCACTGAATCAGGATAGAGATCTACAATCTCTAAATAACGTTGAATATACTCTTGTGAAGCATTCGATAAAGAAAACTTAATCCACACACTTGCATCACTTAAAACACCAAGGTTGATATACTCATCTTCTATAGGTTCAAAATCATCGACCTTTATTATCTCTTCAAAAGATCTGTTTTCTACATCAATATAGAGAGAAGATCCTTTCAGAATATTTTGGTTTTCACTGGAGATATTAAGGGCACCTCCAAAGAGTACTGTAGAGAAAAGAGATAAAAATAGAAGGAGTTGAAACATCTTAAATCTTTAAACGATAACCCAAAGAGTGTACCGTTTCTAGAAACTTATGGTTAAGTTTTGAGCGAAGACGGCCAATGAGTGCACGTCTTGTATTTTCATTGGTCTCTTTATCTGGCCAGATAGCATTTTCAATCTCATAGAAACTAAGTACTGAATTTTTAGAAGAGATAAGCAGGTTTAGAAGTTCTTTTTCTCTATGTGTTAAGTGAATATTTTCATTACAACAAAAAAGCTCCAAAT
This sequence comes from Sulfurimonadaceae bacterium, assembly GCA_016744905.1. GTDB lineage: Bacteria > Campylobacterota > Campylobacteria > Campylobacterales > Sulfurimonadaceae > BB10. Next base: position 37,638 of record JADGDM010000024.1, read on the forward strand.
TACTACTGTCAAAAGAGAATTCGCTATCTAATAAGATATCCCCCTTGGGTTGTTCTTCTACAATATCTTCTTTACGTCTCGCACGTTTAGTGGCTATTTGCAGTGCTACTTTTAACTCTTTACGGTTAAATGGCTTAATAAGATAAGAAGTAGGATTGGTCTCAATAGCGCGCTCAAGCGTCTCATCATCACTAAAAGCACTGATATAGATGATAGGTATATATTGACGTTTTTTTATCTCGTGTGCACACCAGATACCATCTTTATCTCCTTTGATATTCACATCCATTAATACAACATCAACCTGAGAGTTTTCAACCACTTCTAGTGCACTGAGTGCATTGGAAACTATTTTAACAACCTCATAGCCCATCTCTTTTACAAAACCAGAGATCTCTAAGGCCACCAAACTTTCATCTTCTACAATCAGTACATTTTTCACAATTTAAACCTTATATCTACTTGCATCTCATCACTCTTTTCAATCTTCATTTCACCCTCAAGTTGCACCTCTACCAGTGTTTTCACCAGTGTTAATCCAAGGGTATTTCCTGATAAAAGTTCAAAGTCATATCCTTGACCATTATCACCTATCGAGAGTTCAAAATAGTCTTTATTTTTCACCAATGAGATACCAATAATTTTTTTACCTTCACACTGAGCATATTTAATAGAATTTGTCAGTAACTCATTAATAATCAGACCAATATATACTGCTTCACGTAGAGGCATGTTGACATTGCCTACCTCAACTTCTATCCTAAAATCATTAACTTCATAACCTTCTTCAATATCTGCACACAACTCATAAATATATTCACGCATATCAATATACTCAAAATCATCACTTAAATAGAGAATCTCATGTGTCTTAGATATGGCTCGTATACGTGATTCTAAC
>JADGDM010000025.1 GCA_016744905.1 Sulfurimonadaceae bacterium
TACTTATTTAGGGCTAATAATGTCAGAAAACACCTTAATGGCTCGACAGCCAATACTGGACCATGAAAAAAAAATCTTTGGTTATGAATTTTTTTATAGAAACAAAGATGGTAGCAGTAATATTGACGATCCTCGTCTCGCAACATCTACAGTTTTAGTAAATATTCTCAATCAAGTTGGCTATCGTAGTAGTGCTGGTGATGCAAAAGCATTCATTAATATAGGTGAAAATATTCTACTGACTGATATTTTATACACGCTACCAAAAGAGAAATTTGTTTACGAACTCTCACAAGAGATTCAAATAAGTTCAAAGACAAGAGAGTCCATTAAAAAGCTTTTTGACTTAGGATATACCTTTGCCCTTGATAATGTAGAACTAAATGAAACTTATAATGACAATATTCAAAGTATTATGCCTTATATTACGTATCTAAAGTTCAATACAAATATGACAGACATAGAGCTATTAACAGAAAGAATCAGTGACTTTAGCAATAAAAAGTTAATTGCACAGTATATTGAGATTCCAGAGATATATGAAGCCTACCGAGATCTTGGTTTTCACTACTTTCAAGGTTATTTCTTTGCCAAACCAAATATCTTACAACGTAATTCGCTTGATCCCAAACATATTGGCGTCATCCGTATTTTCGAGATGCTTCAAAATGGCGAAAGTATTGAAAATATTTCAGCTGCATTCTCAAAGCACAATGAACTCTCTTTACAGCTCATGCAATTTTTAAGTTCTACTTATGAGGGTCAAATAGAGCACACTTCGTCAATAGAAGATGTGATTACACTCGTAGGTAAAGACAAGCTAATGCAGTGGTTACTACTCATCATTTATTCAAAAACCACCCAAACAATAGAACATGAAAAAAGTGCGATCTCTTTGTTGGTTGAGAAACGTATTGATATAATGATTGGGATTATTGAGCTCATCAAGCCTCTTGAGTTTGAAAAAATCATTAAAGAGAGTCGTTATATAGCACTTATTTCTCTATTGGAAAGTGTTTTTAATGTACCACTGGCAGAAATACTTAAGAACTTTAGTGTCAATGATAGTATTCACGAAGCACTGCTCTCACGTACTGGTCTATTAGGTAGAGTCTATACCCTTGCGCTAAGTATAGAACAAAATGATTATGCCGCAACTCAAGTTTTGCTTACACATCTAAATCTTAGTGTCGAAGATATCGATCACCTTATCAATAAAGTTTAATGAAAAAAATATTTTTACTCACCTTAATTTTTCTAAAAAATCTTTTATCTGAAGACATAGAAGCATCAAATGAGGCAACTTCCTTATACTTGGCCAATATCAATGCGCTTATGATATTTACCTCTCAAAATAATGTGGGTTCAGGAAAATACAATTTTAGTAATATTGATACACATATGGTTGTACTTCATGCACCCATTAGATATCATATTCCATCAAAGAAAGATGAAAGTAACTTTTTTCTTACAGGAAATGCTGGATATAGCCAAACGGATGGGGCCTTAAATCTACCCATTCAAGAAAGAAGTACAGAAAGTGACGCTGAAGTAGAAGTCAAACCTCTACTATCTACCTATACCGGAGGAATCGGTGGAGGATGGCGTTATAAAATCACCCCACACTCCAGCATACTTATAGGTGGTGAGTTTATTTATTCACGAGTTGGTGTTGTATTAAGAACAGAAAATGATAGTGATTTTGAATTTGTTAAAGAGTTTTTTTCACAGACCTTTAATGACAATCTCTCCTTTAAAGGTCTTCTAGAATATAACTATACAAGAAATTATCGTGACTATATAATCAATGCAAAAATGGGATTTCGTTACTTCAATACCAGTTCAGAGCTCAATATTAAAGAAGCACTGTCCAGTATATACACTATTCGTTCACAGTCCTATCTCACTCAATTACGTGTCGGGGTCGAGACACCACCACTTTTTACATTTTATCAGTGGCCATTGACCTTAAAATTCTTTACAGAGGGCGATCTATTATTTGGAGATGTTAGTCGTATTTTAAAAGTAGACTCTTACGCACTTGTAGGTATGGACACTTTTCTTTACACTAAAAAGCACAATTGGGGGATCACCCGTTTCTTTATTGAGGGCAGTGCACTTAATGGTTATGGGATTCATGGTTATAACGTAGGTTTAGGTTTTAACGTAGGCTTTTAAAAAAGATATTAAGCCATCAAGGCTTCAATATCTTCTACATTCTTCACAATAGACTTTGATAAATTTTCATTGCCTTCTTTGGTCACTAAAATATCATCTTCAATACGAATTCCAATACCTCTATATTTTTTAGGTACCTCTTTATCATTAGCATTAAGGTAGATACCTGGTTCTATGGTCAAAATCATTCCTTTTGCAAAAGGAATTTCATTACCCTCATCATCTCTATACGGACAAGGGTCATGAACATCTAGTCCCATCCAATGCCCTATCCCATGTGGATAATACTTTTTCTGTTTTTTTTCTTTGAGTATCTCGTCTAAATCGCCTTTTAAAATACCCAAATCTAACATCCCTTGCGCCAAGAACCGCTCACTGGCATCTTGAATATCTTGTTTAACAATACCTGGTTTAATCATCTCAATAATACGCAGTTGTACATTCAAAACCATTTCATAGACCTCTTTTTGTGCAGGCGTAAACTTTCCATTAACCGGGAAAGTACGTGTCACATCAGAGGCATAATAGTTATATTCACTTCCTGCATCGATTAAGACCAAGTCACCATCATTTATCTTTTTATCATTTAATATATAGTGTAAAGTGTTGGCGTTATTTCCACTAGCGACAATAGTTGTATACGCATCCCAATACGCCCCATCACTTTTAAAACTTTTTTCTATGCGCGCTTGAGTTTTATATTCGTAACTGTTTGGCTTAATTTTTTGCATCGCAATATGATGGGCATTTTTAGTAATCATCACCGCTTTTCGCATCTGTTTGATTTCATTTTCATCTTTAACAAGTCGCATCTTTTGGACAATACTCGTGATATCTAAAAAGTTTTTTACACTTCTAGTGCGCCCCTGAGAAAGTGTTTTAGCCACACGTTTAGCCGTTCTTGTTGAAGTTATTTCAGAATAAAAATCTAAATAAAGATCATCAACATCTAAAAAATATTTACCTAGCTTACTCCCAAGTGTTTTAATATCAAAACACTTGTCAAAACCTAATGTTCCAGCGCGCTCAGTCCCCAAACGTTCTCCCGTCCAAAGTTCCATCTGCTCATTACGTTCCGTCAAAAATAGATAAGATTTTATTTTATTGTTTTTCTTGAGTAAAACCATGCAGGCATTATCCTCCTTGAAGCCACTCAAGTAGTAAAAGTTACTGTCTTGTCTAAAAGGAAATTCTGTGTCATTTGAACGTTGTTTTAGTGCAGCAGAACTTAGAACTACAACCGCATCATTTTTAAATTCTTTAAGAAGTTTTTTTCTTCGTTTACTATATATTTTATTCATGACTCGATTATATCCAAATCCATAATAAAATCGACCACTTTTTCAACAGGCATTTCACAAGGTTTTAGAAGCTTTTTTTCAGCATAATAGTTTAAAGATACGAAGTTATTATCCCCCAACTCTTCTGCATATAGCTTTATAAGTCTGCCTTCTAAATGGGTCTCTTTTCTACACAAGTAACGCCTGTTTTCATACATCACATCATAAGATCCATTTGCCAGATTTTTAATCCTTGTATCAAACATCTCTAAGTTAATATTATCATCCATTTAAGTGCCTTTATTAGCTTAGTATTTTAAACTAAACTACTTATGTTAACTTGTATAATCCTGCCATGCAAAAAATAATTATTAATAATAAAGATTATGGCTCAATAGAGCTACCAGAAATTAAAGAAGCTAAGAAAATATTTGAAAGACTAATCAGTGTTTGGAAGAAGAGACAACCTATTCATATCGGCTATCTTTTAACGAGAAAACGTCAGCATGAACTTAAGGGTTACCAAAAAGGTGGCGCACGTGATGAGCTTGCCTTACTTGAGATGTTTATCACCCTAGGCGAGATTTTACGTTTTAAAACCACTGCGGCGCAAAAACTCAAAGAGAGTATCGAGCACATCAATGATCAAGCCCATGTGAATCTCAATATTTCAAAACGACTGGAACTTTTTAACAAAAAGAGCGAATCAAAAACGAACAAAACATACCTATTTTGGGATATAGAAAATTTCTCAAATGTAGGACCCATGTTCTCACATATCATTGAGCCTTTTGAGATAGAAGATGAACACATCTATATCAGTGCCAATCCCGATTCCCTCTATCTTTTCAAACGAGAGTGGGAAGCAGATCTGTATGATTTTGGAAAGACACTAAATTCATTTAACTTCACCAAGTGTGATCATGGAAAAAATGTAGCCGATACCGTTTTACTAGAGGATTTTAAAAAACTAAAACTACAAAACTCTACTATCTATCTTGTCACCTACGACAGAGAGTTTAAAGAGTTGTTTAAGAACATCTGTCATAAGTCTAATAATTTATATATTATTGGAAAGTAAGTAAAGGGACGTTAATGCCAGGACGATTGTGTATGTTTGATGATGTCGCTTTTAAACAAGACATCGCAGAAAAGTTTGGGGAGTTTCAAGATAGTATTGATACCTTAAATAAGCAGTATAACATTGCGCCCACCTTAGATATCGCTATCTATACCAATACCAAAGTCTATACCTACGCACATTTTGGGCTCATACCCTCTTGGGCAACGGAACGTTCCAGTATGCAGATTAATGCACGAAGTGAAACGGTGTTTGAAAAAAGTAGTTTTAAAGAAGCGTATAAACAAAGAAGATGTCTCATCCCCCTTAATGGTTACTTTGAATGGAAGAAAGATCCAACAAGCAAAAAAAGCAAAGCGCATTTTATCATATCCAATAGTGGAGATTATTTTGTATTTGCAGGCATCTACGAATCGTGGTATGACAATACACTGAACAAACCCATACTCACCTGCGCGCTACTGACAACAGAACCCAATGAAACAATAGCAACACTACACGAGCGTATGCCTGTGATCCTAGAATCACACCAATGGGAACTGTGGTTAGATGCAAAAAGTAGCTATATACAGCTAAACAGACTTTTTATCCCAATACACAGTGATAAAATAAAATACTTTCGCGTGAGTGAGCAGGTCAATAGTGTCAAAAATGACAGCGTAGCGTGTATTGCTCAGGAGTTAACAACAGAACCTAGACAAGGGACACTTTTTTAGAGATTTAACCTGTATCTACTTTTCTTCGTAAACTTTTCTTCTGAGCATGTTGTTTCTTTGAAGTGAGTCGTCGCTTAACACTTCCTTTGCTCGGTTTAGTAGCAACACGTTTTTTCTGGATAATATTGATACTTTTGATAAGAAGGACAAGACGTTCTGTCGCTTCATCTCGGTTTTGTTCTTGACTACGGTGCTCTTGAGACTTGATGACAATGACGCCCTCTTTTGTGATGCGTTTGTCACTTAATGCCAAAAGCTTTTCTTTATAAACTTCTGGCAAAGATGAGTCAACAATATCAAAACGAAGGTGAATCGCAGCAGAGACTTTATTCACCTTCTGTCCGCCAGAACCCTGTGCTCGAATAGCTGAGAACTCTATTTCATTCTCATTTAAGGTGACGTTGTTGGATATCTTTAGCATCGTTTTCCTTTGATTATAATAGTACTCAGTATATAATACATTAAATGGAGCCTTATGTACATAGAAATGAAACAAAAAGACATCCGTGTCTTAAAAGAGAAAATTTGGCGGATGAATAATAAAAAATGTCCAGTCCTCGGAAAAGATATTGCACTTGATAAGATGGTACTTGATCATGCACACAAAAGAAATGATGAGGAGTACTCACCTACTAAAGGTGTTGTCAGAGAGGCACTTGATAAAAGAGCCAATGCTATTTTGGGTAAGGTGGAAAATGCACTTAAGAGGACAGGTTTAGGGTATGAAGAAGATTTTGATCTGCCTACATTTTTAAGAAATGCGGCTGATTATTTTGAGAGAGGTGCCTATGTTGATGAGAGTGGTGATATGTATGTGCATCCCAGTGAAGTACCAAAAGAACCTAAACTTAGTAAAAGCAACTACAATAAACTTCAAAAACTCTACGATAAAGAGCTATTTGTAGCTACGCGAAAAGGTCAAAAGAAAAAAACTATGCCGAAGTATCCTGCGAGTAAAAAGCTAACAAAAGAACTTAAAGAGTTGTTTGAGAAGTTTGATATTTCTCCTTATAATTAACTCTTTTATTTAAAACGGCATCTTACCCATCACAACATCTCCATGATTGACAAATCTATCACAGCGCACTCCGCCTAATTTCAAACAGACTTCTTGCCAGCGCGCTGTGTGCCCTTCTTCGCTTAAACTCTGTTTATCGAACATAAAAGCATGGGCGTACTCATGTGCGATAACATCATCTAAGACATACTCCAATGATTCTCTCAGACGTTTTTTATTGATAAAGACGGTAATATTTCCCTGTTTATCCAAGCGCGCTAGTCCGTAGAGATTTGAGGGGAGTTTATCTGAAATGATCAGTGGCACTCTAAAATCAACACCATAGTATTTTTTGATATTTAAAATAATTTCGCGCTCTTTACTATCAATTTGCGTCTGTATTTCTAAAGAGAGTGCACTGTGTTTAAATTGATACGATTGATAAAAATTAAAAGCGATGTAAATAAGTGCTAAAAATATAACACTTAAAAAAGCTCTTTGAAGTTGCGCATTAAAAGTCACTTATTACCAAGCTTGCTCAAAAGTTTGATGCTCATCTACCATCTCTTGTGTTAACTTTACCAAGCCTGCTCTATTCATAATATAGATCACTTTTGGTGGCCACGTTTTTCTATAATTAAACGAATGAGGAACACCCCCTATCGTATGAATAAACTTGATACTGGTACTCTCTTTATATAAAACCTCAACACCCTCTTGCGCTATCAATTCATCTAACCAGATACGTGCTTTTGAAAAGGCTTCTATCTTAGACTCTTTACGAATCCATCTTGTTGCAAAATCTTCTAAACAACGATAATGCGCTTTTGCTTTTTCCTGCGGCTTATACTTAAAGTAGTCCAATCGATCAACAGTTCCCGCATAAGGTTCTGGACGGTAATCACGTTTTAAACTTTTAGGTCGTTGTTTATAATGTAGCTCTTCTTTTGGACAAGTGGCAATATCTTTATTGTCATACAAAACTGCTTTTTTACTGTCACACCAGGGCAAATATAAAGAGGGCAATTCATAATCTGATTGGTATGCGCCAAGACTCAAAATATTGCCACTTATCTGACCCACATATCCACTATCATAACCCGATTCTAATCCAGAAATCGCCAAAATAGCGGCAGGTGGTAGATGATACTTTTTGGCTATTTCTAGCGCGCTGGGTGTTAAATCTTTATAGAAACTTTTAACATGGCCATATTTACGTAAAGAAAAGTCGGAGGAGAAAGAAAAAGAGAAAAACAGAGTCAAGAATAATATAAATTTAATCATGAAGTAGTCCTAATAAGAAGTAGCACATCGGCTCTCTAATAGTATATAGAAAGCCTTCTTAAAAGATTAGACGTTTACCAACCACGCACACGTGAATGACAACTGTTACATTGACGCATTAAGAGTGTAGATGAATCAAAAGCAGCTTCATAATCTTTGGCCTTCATAGACTCTTCAACATCTTTAGAGTATTCCATAATACGACGTAGACTCTTTTCACCAAACTTATGGGCATAAGCAGTATCAGCAGGCAGGTATTGTTTCAAATCATGTGATTGAATACGTTTAACGCCTCCTTGGATTTTTTTGACACCCATATTGACATTATCAAGATAGTTGTATAAAAGTCCATTCATAATAAGACCCATTCCATCTGCCATCTCTTTCATATCACTCGCTTTTGATTCATGTGTTTCACTATAACTTACCGGTGCTGCATTAAGTTGTATACTCAGTACCAATAAAATAATCGTAAATAGTATTTTTTTCATTTTAATTCCTTTCATATTTTAGTATTGAATAACATCTTTAGAATACTCGGTTAATGCTACAGTAGCCACACTAATAGAGACCAATTTCTTCGCCTTGCGCTTACCACCCCACTGCTCTTTAAACTCAGCCTTAAAACTTTTAAAGTAATCATGGAACTTATCTTGTCCTAACACAGCAACGGCCCAGATTGTATCATCATCTTTATGTTCTAATACAATACTTGCCAAAGGTTGTGCAGCTGGACCACTTAGATTTTCTGCACCACGACGTGGGTTATAGGCAGACAGATGTGAACCACAAACGATAACTCCACCCTCTTTATACGCCATAGTTTTCATCTTTTTAGGAACATAAGAGATAAAACTATCATTTTTATTTGGATGTGTTAATTGATGTGGACAGATAGCGGTATACGCAACAATATTTTGATCTTTACCAACCGCCCCACTCCACACATACTCAACTCCATCTTCACTTTTTAACTTCACTTCATTGTCCGCTTTATCAGGCAGATTCAATAAAAAACATGGGGTAGCCATATGTGGATAATTAAATACATAAGTCTTTTCCGCTTCTAGCGCGCTGGCCAAGATAGGTTTTCCATCCACGTCCACCAATTGTACTTTTTCATACGCCTTGAATAACATTCCATCTTCGGCGTAAAGAGTCTGAGAGATCATTGATGGATTGATAACAACCATCGTTGCTCCTGCTCCAACGACCTTTAAAAAATTTCTTCTTTCCATTGTGAACTCCATAAATCTTATATTTAAAGAAAAAGAATTTGATTACAAATTTCTTTGCTTTAAATATCTGCAGCCAAAGCTGCAAATATAGAAACTATGCAAACATATCGCGATACATTCCTTTAGCCCATTCCATTAGACCTTTACCATTGTTCGTACCTACTTTATCTCTCCACTCTTCATTCATCGCAACACCAGTAAATCCAAAGGCTTTAGCCTCTGCATCATATTTATAACCCGCATTAATAGAGATACCATGAACTGGAGACATTGATACAGCTGAGAAACATACGGTTAATGGAGACTCCCATTTAACCTGTGTCCCATTAATACGACCTGCAATTACTTTTGCTAAATAGTGACCCTCGGTGTTGGCTGTGTTACCAGATTTTGAGAAGCCCATTGGACGAACATCACCAGAACAGAAAATATCTTTTTCACCAATAACTTCATAAGTAAATGGATCAATATTTGCCTCGTGTTTGTTAAATGGAGAGTCCTTAGACACACCCGCCACTTCAAGAAGTTTACCACCACGAACATGTGGATAAAAAGCAGCGTCAGCAAATTCAAACTCTTCAAATTCAGTATAAACCATTTTTTTCTCGAGGTCGATTTTTTCTACTTTATTTGCTGGATAGTATTCAATGATATCACCATAAAGTTCTTTAAATGCTGAACCAAAACCATCGGCCTTAATAGTAATACCAGCATTTTCATCAAGAAGAATAACCTTACCTTCAATACCTTCACGTTTGAAGTAATCTGCAATCACACAAGCACGCTCATATGGAGCAGGAAGACAACGATAATTCCCACCGGGAACAGTCATAACAAAGTTTCCACCCTCAAAATCTTGAAGTTTAGAACGCAGTGTCATTGTCTCAGAGCCTGGAATAAATGCTGCTGGATATTCAGTTTTTAGACGTAACTCTTCCGCTGGATCTGTTGTCCATTGTGAATAATCATAATCAATACCTGGTGCAAGTACTAAATAGTCATAATCAATATCGCCATTAGACGTTTGAATTGTTTTACCTACCTTATCTACACCAACAACGGTTGCTTGAAAATAAGTATATTTATTTTCACGTGCCGCTTGTAAATAATCATTAGTAATAAAATCTAAATCCACTTCACCAACCAACCACAAGTTACTTACAGGACCGGACATAAAGCTTTGACGTTGTTCTACTAAGATAACGTCTGCATTAGGTGCCATTTTTTTAGTATATTTAGCAACAGATAGGCCTGACCATCCACCACCAACGACAACTACACGTGGACCTTTTGCTGGAGGTAAAAATGCTTTTGAACCACTACCTACAGTTGCTGTAGAAGCAGCTGCCTCTGGTGCAGACACAGTTGATTCTGCAGTACCTGTATCTTTATTACAAGCGGTAACTCCAATTGCTGCTGCTGCAATTGCTGAAAATTTAAGTGCGTTTCTTCTTGAAAATGCCATTTTTAATTCCTTGTTATGTATTGTTATTCTATGTATGAAGCAATGTTATCACTAGAAAACTTAAAGTAATTTTAATATAACAAAATCTTTTACTTAAATTGTCATAATTGTACAATAAGTGATAACTTTATAATATTGTAACACTTTAAATACCCCAATAATAGGGAGTATTGAGAAAATTAATCATTAGTAATTATTATCCCTATATATTTTAATAAAAATAAAATATCAGTAAATTTGATAATAAAAATAATACTAAATAGTTTAAATAGTGTGATAAATAAGGGGAACAAAAAATGCTTATGATTACTTATGAAAACAAAAATTATTTTATTTAGCAATGCATTTGCCCTACTCATTATCGTATCCATGTTTTTTTCATCACAAGAGACAGTTCCACACAATGTTGACAAAGATGTATTAGATAATTATCATCAACACTATAAAAACATCCAAAACATGACAGACAATATTCGTTTACATAGTGAAGATAAAGTTGCATTAATGTATCTCACACAAAGCACCCATGACATACTCAGTTACTCCATCAACATGCAAAATTATTCACACAGTGACCTTACTAAAGTCACACAAGCGACCTTAAATAAAATGACTACACTTATCGAAAGTGAACAGAGCACACAAGCACTACTATCACTAAAAAATGAATATCAAAAGATGAATGCTCTGTCTTCTAAATTAATTCAAGATGCCACCAATCTTAGCCCATCAAGCACAGGTGATTCAACTTATATATATCTCATTGTATTAATACTCCTACTTCTTTCCAGCAGTCTACTTTTATTCATTAATGAACGTCATATACAGATATCAAATGCGCAGTCTCACAAACAAAGAGAGAAACAACATCATGATGAGATGGAAAATCTAAGCAGTGAATTACGCATACTTACCAGTAGTATAGAAGAGCAAGATATAGAGATCCAGCGCACTAGAGATGAAAAACAGAACCTAGATAGCACATTAACTCAAACTAAAGATGAGATATCACAAATCAAAAAACGTCTTAGTGTTGAAGAGAGCAGTGTAGAAATCCAAGTAAATCTTGTCAAAGAAAAAGAGAGTTTCATTGCACAATTGCAAGAGATTATAGAAGATAGTAACAGTGAAGAAGTCAGTGCAGACAGTGCACACTTTAAAGATGCCATCTCAGAAATGCTCGTAGATCTTAATGCCCAACTAGAAGGGGTAAGTGAAAGTGTTGACTTTATTAAAGAGATATCTGATCAGACTTCTCTATTGGCATTAAATGCTGCTATAGAAGCAGCGCGTGCTGGTGAGCATGGAAGAGGATTTGCCGTGGTGGCTGACGAGGTTCGTAAACTTGCAGAGAGAACACAAAAAAATCTTGCGGCCATTCAAGCCAATACATCCATCATCAAGCAGACAACCGCAGGTTTTCAAGACCTTATAGAGAGTAATTAACTCCTATCGATACTCACTGAAGAGGGTACAAATATAAAGTGATTAAGCCCATCATGGTACTCATAAGCCAGAACACTTTCATGTTCTTTTAATATAGAATCAACAATATATAATCCTAATCCAAAGCTACTTTCTGCTGTATGTGATTTTGTAAAAGGCTGTACATAATACGACAGTGGATGTGCCAACTTCGTACCACTATTTTCAAAACAGAGTTCTTGCCCATTTTGAACAATTCTCACCTGAGCATCAGGCGAATATTTCATAGCATTATCAATCATATTTTTAATAGCTGTAGTATAAATTTTATAATCTACAGTCACTTTAGAGTCTAGTGCAATATCAACATCAACACTCTCTTTATCGACCATGGCAATATCAATGGCCTCATCAATAAGATCAATCAAACGATACTCTTTTTTCTCTAAATATTGAAAACCTGTTCCTACCTCTTCGATAAGGGCAAACTCTGTTATCATCTTCTCCATACGGATAAAGATATTTGAAAAACGCTCTTGTTGTTTAGGTTTTTCTAACATCGCACTGGCGATACGTCCCTTAGCAATAGGTGTTTTTAATTCATGCATCAAGTTGCGCATAAATAGTGTTCTCGAATCCATCATAATCTGAATTTTTTTACGTGTATCTTCTAGCTCATTGGCAATAATCGATATCTCGTCATGACCACTTAACTTAAAAGAAACATCCATATTTCCAGACCCTAAAAGTCGAATCTGTTTTTGAATTCTACGTAGGGGACGAAGACGTTGAAGAATCATAAAAAAAGCAAGTAAAACACCCGCAATAATAGAAAAATATGTTGTATAAAGATTCCAAGGATAATAACCCTTTAGTGCCTTATCTTCTAATAATAAAACGACATGTTTTGATTCGATATAAAAATATATCTTTCCATTATCAAGCAACATACTCGCACGCATATCATGTAAAATTTTTTGCTTATAAATATGTTCTTTATTAAAAATCAAAGCTTCATTAACAGCTTGAAAGCCTTCGCGTTTTAAAACCTTAGCCTCAGCAATTATCTTATTAGATTTTGCACCCTCAGGAATTAAGTAAAGATCATAGATTGCAAGATTTGCTTCAAGCATGGTCAGCGCGCTACGTTTTTGAAAATGCTCTCTAAACACACGTGTAATGACTTGATATTTCATAAAGATGCTGTTAACGTACTGTTCTTTATTCAACTTATAAAACTCAAAGAATGTGATACTCACACTAAAAAGTGTGACTAAAAGTGCAACAAGAACAGTAATTAAGACGGCGTGTTTTTTCAAAGAGTACCTATTTTAAAAGTTTGTAACCTATTCCACGAATAGATTCGATTAAAGACTTATCCCCTAATTTGGTACGAATACGTCCTACCATAACATCAATACTTTTATTTAATGAGTCTTCATTAATGGCATTGACATTATGAATAATATTTTCACGACTTACCACCATCCCTTGCTTTTGAACCATATATTTTAAGATTCCATACTCAGCGTTGGTTAAGTCTAAAGATTGTCCTTTATAAACAACTTTCATCGCATTTTCGTCAATAGCAAAATCACTTTTACTCTCAACACCCGCCGCTGCCTTATCACTATAACGACGCAATACAGATTGAATACGTGCTTCAAGTTCACGTGGATCATAGGGTTTAGGGAGATAGTCATCAGCACCAAGTTCTAGCGCGCTGACCTTATCACTAACATCTGAGCGCGCTGAGCTTATAATGATAGGAATATTTTGACGTTCACGAATAGATTCACAAACTTCTAAACCATCCATGCCAGGTAAGGTAAGATCTAGAATAACTAAGTCATATTTTTTTAGTTTTAAGATACTAAGGGCTTTAAACGGGTCATCTTCCGTCTCAACATCAAAATCATACTGCTCTAAAAATTCGGTTAGGATCTCAGCAAGTTCAAGATCATCTTCTATCATTAATATTTTTTTCATATTGGAAGTGTAACGCGAGAAAGTAAATTTATTGTAACCCAGTTGGGTTACAAGTTAATAATGATTAAAAATCACCTTGAGCAGCTTTATCAGCAATCATATACATAGTATCTCTCACTTTTTCAGCCATTTTAAGCATCTTCGGTGTTAAAGGGTATCCACCAGCAATCATTAAATCAAGTTTCATAGTAGAAAGATAAAGTGCGCCATCAGTACCTCTTGTTAAAGTTACACGACATGGCATAAATGCACCAAATGCGACAGAATAATCAATAAAGTCTCTCGCAATTTGCTTGTTACAAAAAGCAACGATTTCAACGTGACGTGTATCATTACCAAAGGTGTCTTTTTCACCATCACGGAACATAATCGTATCAGAAACAACCAACATATTATTGTCCATAGCTACTGCTTTCATCGAATCAATCACATCTTCAATTTCGATATCTTCTTCAACTTTCACTGTATAAATCATAGTCTTTGCAGCGTCACCATGTTCTAAAACACCTTCTGCCATATCCATATACAAACCAATTGCCTTAGGATCTAATTTGTTCACTTTAGACATCATTCCACCCATAGAGAGTGCGCCAACAATTAAACCAAGAAGTGTAAAACCTCCGATTGCCATTAATACATTTTTGAAAATATTCATTTTTATCCTTTACTATTCTAAAATGATAAGAAAAACTAATATTTATAAAAATTATTAGTCAGTCTTATAAAAACTAGTATGAAATACTACAAAAAATGATGTAAAGCGACACTTAAAAAAACATTCTAACTTCGTCACTGCTTCAACAAAACACTTATTAAGCCGCTTTTTGCTAAAATAAGCGCAATAAATTTGGAGTGATTAATGACAAATCTTTTAGACAACACAGATATTGAAGATATTAATATTGAAGACAGCCTTAAAACCAGTTACTTAGACTACTCGATGAGTGTTATCGTTGGACGTGCACTTCCTGACGTTCGTGATGGTTTAAAGCCTGTGCACAGAAGAATTCTTTACGCTATGGACAAACTCAACCTCTCAGCAGGTTCAAAATACAAAAAATCAGCACGTATCGTTGGTGATGTAATCGGTAAATATCATCCTCACGGTGATACAGCTGTTTATGATGCATTGGTTCGTATGGCACAGCCATTTTCTATGAGAATGGAATTGGTTGATGGTCAAGGAAATTTTGGTTCTGTTGATGGTGATAACGCCGCTGCAATGCGTTATACCGAAGCACGTATGACCAAATATGCTGGTGAGTTACTAAAAGATTTAGATAAAGGTACTGTCGATATGATCGACAATTACGACGGTACAACACAGGAACCAGAAGTTCTACCTACACGTGTTCCTAACCTTTTAATTAATGGTTCATCAGGTATCGCAGTTGGTATGGCAACCAATATTCCACCGCATAATCCAGGTGAGATTATTGGTGGACTTATGCATTTAATTGATAATCCTCAAGCCTCATTAATCGACTTAATGGAATTTGTTAAAGCACCTGACTTTCCAACAGGTGGTACCATTTATGGTAAAAAAGGAATTTTAGACGCTTATGAGACAGGGCGTGGACGTATTAAAGTTCGTGCTAAAACCCATATTGAGCAAAAGAAGAGCAAAGAGATTATCGTTATTGATGAACTCCCTTACATGGTAAATAAAGCGCGTTTAATTGAGAACATTGCCAACCTCGTAAAAGACAAACAGGTTGAAGGTATCTCAGATATTCGTGATGAATCAGATCGAGAAGGTATCCGTGTTGTTATCGAGCTTAAACGTGATGCGATGAGTGAGATTGTTCTAAACAATCTTTACAAGTCTACCAATATGCAAACGACCTTTGGTATTATCATGCTCTCTATCTATAACCAAGAGCCCAAAGTATTTTCTCTAATAGAGATGTTTAACCACTTCTTAAATCATAGAAAAACTGTCATCATTCGTCGTACTATTTTTGATCTTCAAAAAGCCAAAGCACGTGCACATATCTTAGAAGGTTTGAAAAAAGCCCTTGATATTATTGAGCAGATTATTAAAGTTATTCGTGCGAGTAAAAATATCGAAGATGCACGTGAAAACTTAGTCAGTGAATTTGACTTCTCTCAAATCCAAGCACAAGCCATCGTTGATATGCGTCTAGGTAAGTTAACAGGCCTAGAGCGTGATAAAATCGAAGCTGAGTTAAATGAACTTTATGCATTAATCGAATACTTAGAGTCTATCTTGAAAAGTGAAGAGGTACTAAAAGGTATCATCAAAGACGAACTTGGCGAAGTTAAAGAAGTTTACACTTCTGAACGACGTACAATGATTGAAGACAACTATGATGATATCGATATCGAAGATCTTATCCCTAATGAGCCAATGGTCGTAACCATTACACATAGGGGTTATATCAAACGTGTTGCTTTAACAAACTATGAGAAACAACGTCGTGGTGGAAAAGGTAAAACTGCTGTAACCACATATGATGATGACTTTATTGAGAGTTTCTTTACTTGTAATACCCATGACACCCTTCTATTTGTAACAGATCGTGGTCAACTTCACTGGCTAAAAGTGTACAAGATTCCTGAAGGGTCACGTACGGCTAAAGGTAAGGCAGTTGTTAACCTTCTTAACCTTGTTCAAGATGAAAACATCCGTTCAATCATCCCGACAACAGATTTTAGTAATGACAGATCACTGGTTTTCTTCACACAAAAAGGTATCGTCAAACGTACCAATCTAAGTGAATTTTCAAATATCAGAAGTAATGGTGTACGCGCTATTGTTCTTGATGAAGATGATGCACTAATCACTGCAAGTATCGCAGAGCCTGATACTCAATATCTATTTATAGTAACCAAACTGGCTCAATGTATCAAGTTTGACATCACTAAAACTCGTGAGCAAGGGCGTAGTACACGTGGTGTTCGCGGTATCAAATTCAAACATGAAGAAGATGAAGTTGTAGATGCAAACGTCATCCGTGATGATGAGCAAGAGATTCTAATCGTAGCAGAAAAAGGTATCGGTAAACGTACCACTGCTTCAGAGTACCGTCTAACCAATCGTGCTGGTTCTGGTGTTATTTCTATGAAAATGACTGCTAAAACGGGTAAATATGTAATCGGCTCATTAATGGTTGAAGAGTCTATGGATATGATGGCATTAACTAAAACAGGGAAAATGATCCGTGTTGATATGCAAGCCATCTCTAAATCATCTCGCAATACCAGTGGTGTTTATATCGTTAAAGGTGATGATGTTATCAGTATCTCAAGATGTCCTAAAACGGAAGAAAGCGAAGACGAAGAGGGTCAAATAGAAGGTTCTGAAAATAATGAAACTTCAAGTAGCAACGAAGAAACACCTACTGAGTAGTAAACTTGGTATGTTTCTTGCTTATATAAAATAACATTTATACATTAAGGACTGTTTTATGAAGAAAACAATCTTATCACTTTTGTGCGTTAGCGCATTAATGGCAAGCGACAACGTACACCAACTCAACTCTGAGCCAGCTCCGGTAATGGCTGAACCAGCAACTGTAAGCATGGCTTCTGAGCCAGCACACACTCATGCAGCAGCACCAGCGGCTTGTAATTGCCCTACTCCTCAAGCTCAAGCACCTGTTCAAGAAGCACATGAGTCTGTTCTTGATGCAAATTCTGAAATTCGTATCTCGGTTATTGGAGAAGGTGTTGCACCAATGAACACTACTTCACCTGCTCAAGCTTATGCATTGGCTAAGCGCGCTGCTATCGCAGACGCTTACCGCCAGATTGCAGAGAAAGTTAAAGGCGTACGTGTTGAAGGTCAAGACTTGATTAAAAACATGATGGTAAAACGCTCAACTATTCGTACTTCAGTGAACGCAATGGTTCGTGATGCAAACATTGTTGAGACTACATTTAAAGAGGGTCTGTGCGAAGTAGAAATGGAAATCGTTCTTTCCGGCTCACAATTTATTCGTTAATTTTTGCCTCTTTATTAAACGCAGAAAATTATATTGTTAGTTATCGATCGGTTATTACCAATCAGATAATTAGCAATGAAAAACTACTTATTTCACAGGCAATGACTGCTTGTGGAACCCCTTCAAGCCAATCACTCAAGCTCATTAGTAATACAGAAACCTTCAAAGACTTAATCAAAGAAAATCGTGAAGAATTCCTCACTTATCTTGAGCGACAAGGGATCCTAATCTCTTCATCACAGAGCAGTTCAATAAAACACTACAATTCTCAAATGATTCTCGAATTTCCCTCTCAATGTTTTACAGTCGATTTTAATGATGGCTTTGCTATAATCACGCCTTTAAAATAGGGAGGATACGTTCATGAAGATTGCCATTGTAGAAGATGATATAAACATGCGTAAGTCCCTAGAAATAGCCTTTAGAGACTTTAAAGAGTATGAAATTGTGAGTTTTAAAAACCCCATTGATGCTCTAAAAAAGCTAGATGATAGTTTTAATCTTATCATCACCGATATCAATATGCCAAAAATGGACGGTATCGAATTTGTTAAAGAGCTTGATGGCCGGTATGAAGTCATCATTATGACAGCGAATGCAACCCTTGGGCGCGCTATCGACTCTATTCAGTTGGGCGTTAAAGATTTTTTACTCAAACCTTTTGAAATTGGAACCCTTATCACCGCCATCACACGCGCTGATAAAGTGCAAAGTATCACCAAAGAAGTGAAAACTAAAAAACCACAAAACAGTAAAAGTGATGATGATTTTTTTGGTATTTCAGAAGCCTTAGAAAAAAACCTTCGTATTGCAAAAAAAGCAGCACTCACAGATGCTTCTATTTTATTGCTCGGTGAAAGTGGTGTAGGTAAAGAAGTCTTTGCCAACTATATCCATAAAAATTCACCTCGTGCTAAAAAACCATTTATTGCGATTAATATGGCGGCTATTCCTGACAACCTAATAGAGAGTGAGCTTTTTGGTTTTGAGAAAGGGGCATTTACTGACGCAATCGAAGCCAAGGCAGGACAGTTTGAGCTGGCAAATGGTGGAACAATTTTTCTTGATGAGATAGGAGAAATGCCTTATGAGATGCAAGCAAAACTTCTACGTGCTTTACAAGAGAAAGAGGTTCGTCGACTGGGCGCTTCAAAAGCTATAAAGATAGATGTTCGCATCGTCTCTGCGACCAATGCACAACTTGAAGAGAAGATAGAAAATTCAGAGTTTAGAGAAGATCTTTACTACCGCCTGAATACTATTCCTCTTCATATCGCCCCACTTCGTGAGCGTAGTGATGAGATACTAAGTATTGCAGTCACTTCACTGGAGCAGATTGTTAAAAAGTATGATTTTGAGACTAAGGTTTTCAGTGACCTTGCTCAAAAAGAGTTACTTGCTTATAAATGGCCTGGAAATATCCGTGAACTTATCTCTGTCGTTGAGCGCGCTGCGATTTTAAGTGAGGGTGAAGAGATCACTCCCGAAGATCTATTTTTACAAAGTCGTGGGCTTAAGCGTAAGAAAAGTATTCAAGACATGGAATCCGAGTTAATCGCTGAAGTTCTAGATCAACATCAAAATGATTTGGAAGCCAGTGCAAAGATGTTGGGCTTTACACAAAAAGTACTCAACGAAAAAATAAAAACATACAATTTATAAAGGACAAAATTTGAGTAAAACATATAATGTAGCAGTAGTAGGTGCCAGTGGCGCAGTTGGTGAAGAGATTATAAGAATTTTTGAAGAGATTGATTTTCCATTAAATAACCTCGTCCCATTAGCAAGTGAAAGAAGTGCCGGTCAAGCTGTCTCTTTTAACAACAATGACTTAATTATTAAAGAGTTAACACACACAGTATTTGAAGAGGAAAAAATCGACATCGCACTTTTTAGTGCTGGTGGTGATATCTCAGCGAAATTTGCTGATAGTGCTGCTAAAAGTGGTGCGGTAGTGATTGACAATACTTCACACTTTAGAATGGACGCAGATGTTCCATTGGTAGTGCCTGAAGTAAATCCTGAGGACATAGCGCGCTGGACTGAAAAAGGTATCATCGCAAATCCTAACTGTTCAACTATTCAAATGGTTCAAACTTTAAAAGCCCTTGATGATGCTTATGATCTGGTACGTGTTGATGTAAGTACTTATCAAGCAACTTCAGGTGGTGGAAAAGTAGCCATGGAAGAACTTGTTACTCAAATGCAAGACTTTTTTGCTTTTAAACTTAATGAGAGTGAACACAATGCTTTTCCTCATCAGATTGCTCTGAATGTTATCCCTCAAATTGATGTATTTATGGAAAATGACTTCACTAAAGAAGAGATGAAAATGGTTAATGAAACTACTAAAATTATGCATAAAGATATCGAAGTAGCAGCGACTTGTGTACGTGTTCCAACACTTCGTGGTCACGCAGAATCATTAACACTGACTTTTGATAGTGATGTTAATGCAGCAGAAGCACGTGAACTTCTTTCAAAAGCACCAAACATCATTATCTTAGACAATCCAGCCGAGAGTGAATATCCAATGCCAGCAGCCTGTGTTGATAAAAATGAGACCTTTGTAGGACGTATCAGAAATGATTTGTATAGAGGAAATATGCTTCATATGTTTATCGTAGCTGATAATCTTCGTGTAGGTGCCGCGACCAATGCTGTGCGTATCGCACAAAAATGGATTGAGAGCAACTAATGTTTGAACGTATTTTTGAAGGCGCACTGTTTAGGTCACGATTTGTATCATACAGTGCTGTAATATTTAGTATGTTTGGGGCAGCTATCCTTTTCTTGATCGCTTCGATGGACATTTGGAATGTAATGGTGTTAACATACAACATTGTATTTAATCACCTCCATCCTGAACATATGCATGAAGATGTGGTTTCTGTTATTATTGGGGCGGTTGATCTTTATCTTATTGCGATTGTTATGTTTATCTTCTCTTTTGGTGTTTATGAGCTTTTTGTCTCAGAAATTGATGAAATGGAAAAAAGTGAAAAGAGCTTTAGTGCTTTGAAAATTCACACACTGGATGAACTAAAAGATAAAATTGCAAAAGTCATTGTAATGGTTTTAGTTGTAAACTTTTTTCAAAGAGTTTTACACACTGACTATAATGGGGCTTTAGAGATGTTGTACTTTTCAGGTTCAATTCTATTTTTAGCCTTAGCGCTATATTTTTTACACAAGGGTGATCACTAAGATCACCCATTTATTTATTAATTACAAAGGAATAAAATGTCAAATAAAATTTTCGTAGATGCATGTTTTGGAAAAGAGACCCCTTATACTCCAGTATGGATGATGAGACAAGCTGGTCGTTACTTACCAGAATACATGAAAGTACGTGCAGAAGCAGGTAACTTTTTAAACCTATGTCATGATCCAAAAAAAGCGGCTGAAGTAACCCTTCAACCACTTGATATTGTTGGTGTTGACGCAGCGATTCTTTTCTCTGACATCTTGGTTATTCCTGATGAAATGGGTATGGACTTAGAGTTTATCAAAGGTGAGGGTCCAAAGTTTAATGACCCTATTACTTGTGAAGCAGACATTGATAGACTTATTGGTGGAGATGAAGCGGCAAGTAAACTGACCTATGTTTTTGACACTATCAAACTTCTACGTACCCAACTTGATGAGCGCGGAGACAACAAGGCACTTATCGGTTTTACTGGTGCGCCATGGACACTTGCGACGTATATGATTGAAGGTCAAGGAACTAAAACCTACAATATTTGTAAAAAAATGATGTATTCAAATCCTAAACTTTTACATAAAATTCTGGCAAAAGTGACTGAAGTTGTTAAACTTTATATGGAAAAGCAGATTGAATCAGGGATTGATGTTGTTCAAATTTTTGACTCATGGGCAGCAGCAATTGAGCCATCAAAATATGATGAATTTTCTTGGAAATATATGGTTGAGATTTCTGATTATTTGAAATCAAAATACCCACATATTCCTATCATCATGTTCCCTAAGGGAATCCCAGCATTTTTAGATAAAGTGTATGGAAATTTTGATGTATTTGGTGTGGATTGGTCAACACCAATTGCACTGGCTAAAGAGAAACTGGGAGACAAATACGTTCTTCAAGGAAATATGGAGCCAACGCGTCTGTACTCTCAAGAGATGACAACAGAAGCTGTTCAAGATATTCAAGATGTTATGGGTACTTCACGTCACATCTTTAACCTTGGTCATGGAATCCTTCCTGATGTTCCTGTTGCCAATGCTATTCACTTTGTAAAAGAGTGTCAAAGAGTAAGTAAAAAATAGTGAATATCACTTTTGGTCCAATCACCTCAAGACGCTTCGGCGTCTCACTCGGGATTGACCTCTCTCCTTCAAAAAAGCAGTGTAATTTTGACTGTCTCTACTGCGAACTGGCCCCTGCTCTAACCGTTGAAGCTCAAGACGATATATTAAGTGTTGACTCAATCATCAGCGCACTAGAAGATGCCCTGAAAATTCATACCAATGTAGATGTTATTACACTCACAGCCAATGGGGAACCTACACTCTACCCTCACCTTGATGCACTCATAGAAAAAATGGATAGAATTAAAGGCAATGCACAGACCCTTATTTTGACCAACAGTGCAAACTTGGTAGATCAAAAAATATATCACTCTCTTTTAAAACTTGACCAAGTGAAACTCTCACTTGACGCCGTAAGTAAAGAAGTGTTTACAAAAATAGACCGACCACATGAAGAGATAGATATCAACGCGCTGGTTCGTAGTGTCATAGATTTTTCGCATAACTTTAAAGGTCAGCTTTTCATCGAAATACTTTTTGTAAAAACGATGAATGACACCCAAGAAGAGATAGCCCTTTTAAATACTGTTTTAAAGGACATTAAGGCTTCGAGGATAGATATCGGAACTATCGACAGACCCTCTGCTTATGATGTTTCTAAGCTCTCTTATGATGAGTTAGTAGAGATCTCTAAACTTTTTGACAGCGCGCTGCCTATTCATATCGCAAGTCGAAATACCCAGACCCCTACTCTCTCCAACTATAGTAAAGAAGAAATTATCAATACACTGGATAAACGTCCTCTAACACAAGTTGATATCGAAAACCTATTTGATGTCTCCAGTCAAAAAAGGCTCAAAGCATTACTTAAGAGTGGAGATATCATCATAAAAACCCAAGCAAATCTCGATTTTTACATCCCAAAAAACAATAAAAAAAGAAAACTTGAAAAGAAATAGTGTTTTTTCAAGACTTTAAAGGAAAATTCAAGAAGTTTTCCTTATAATCACGTCTCTTAAACATTCCGGATTAGCTCAGCGGTAGAGTAGGGCACTGTTAATGCCTTGGTCGCTGGTTCGAATCCAGCATCCGGAGCCACTCTTTATTAAACCCCACATACAAAGACATTCCAACTAACTTATTTAATCACTGTGCCCAAACATGTCCATTAAATAGAACCTAAAACAATGCTCTTTTAATATGTGAGTTCAACACTCTTAGTTAATGTTTCCGATGGTAAGACGCCAAAAAGTTCTTTGTAATTTTTCGAGAATCTTCCAAAATGTGTAAATCCCCATTTCATTGCAATCTCAGAAACACTGGTCTGTTCTAAATCTAAACGTGATAAATCTTCATGCGCATGATTAAGTTTTAAAAGAACGAGGAAACGTTTAGGTGTTATCCCAAAAAGAGAGTTGAAACTATTTTCAAGTGTTTTATTAGAAATCCCAAATTGTTGCGCCAAACGTTCAATACTAATATTTTCATCCAGAGACTTCAACAAAAAGGATTTGATTTCAAGCGCTGTTACTTCACCTTTTTTGAGATGTGGAAGCTCACCAATTTGCCCTTTAAATGCACGCTTCATCGCATCAACAATCTTCGCTTCAACTTCTTGAAGTTTATCCGTACTTTGATACAATAAAGGAGAGTCTAAAACATTTTTCCACTCATCTTCGATGATATCAGAGAGTATGTTATCTTTGTCTTTGTACTTTCTATTCGTCTCAAGAAGTAGCTCAGGAACATTTTTAAGAAGAAAGGATTTATCAATACTGATAATTGCCAAAATAGAGTGATGACTTGAACTAAAGTCATACGCTTTCAAATCATCAATAATAATGACATCACCCACCTCCATAATAAAATGATTGATGCAGATTTTGAATCCACTTTTTTGTCTAATAACAATGCTTAAACACTCTGCTGGAGAGACCCCTTCTAAAAACATACCTTCATGTCGAACCGCATGACCAAACTGTAAATTATTAAGCTGTATCCCATCATGCCGTCCATAAAACTCACCCGTATCAAATCGATATTTTGATAAATAGAGCCAATTTTTTGCACTCTTTTGCATATCTGGATAGTCAAAAAATTCCTGATTGACAATTAAACCTGGTTGGAAGATAGAGGCATGGATTTTTTTCATTATTATTTTCTTTTTCTATAAGTTATAACTTTTATGAGAGATTATACTCAAAATTTCGAAAAGTGGATAGACAGGCTTGCTTATATCAGTTACTATATATTTAAACAATTTATATGGAGAGTAAAATGAATACTTATAAAAAGATACAGCGCGCTGCTTTTATAGCGACCGCCTTAGTTTTAGGTGCATTAACCTTTGGGTGTACGGATAATTCCAACACAGCAACTGTGACTAAATCAGAAGTTAAAAGCATCACCAAAGAAGCGTATATTTACGCCTATCCGATGATGGAACATTATAAGATGGTCTTTGTTCTAAAGGTTTGGAAAGACTCGCCTGTATATGAGGGAACATTCAATGAGCTATCACATAATGCAGTTCTACTTGGACCAGAATACACAACAATGGTCCGTCCAAATAATGATACGTTTTATTCAAATGTAGTATTTGATTTACATACTGAACCGATGATTTTAAGTGTTCCAGCCATTACTGATAATCGCTACTACTCATGGCAACTCATAGATCTATTTACACAAAATGTTGATTATATAGGAACACGAGCAACAGGCTTTGGAACAGGTAAGTATCTTATTGCTGGACCTAACTGGAATGGTAAAAAGCCTAAAGGCATCACTAAAATCATACAAACAGACTCTAACATTCTTTTAGCTCTAGCGCGCACACAAGTTTACTCTACCGCTGATGCTAAAAATGCTAAGAAGATCATGAGCAACTATAAAGTAGAGACGCTGAGTCAATATATGGGTACTCCCACCCCTAAAGCGGTAATTGCCTTAGATTTTCCAGTCTATTCTCTTGAAAAAATCAGATCAGTAGAGTTTATAAATTATCTTAATTTTGCACTTAGTCTGATGAAACCAAACCCAAGCGAGAAAGCACTTTTAAAAAGATTTTCAAAAATTGGTATTGGGGCGAATGTTCCCTTTGATGTGAACAATATCGATCCTAAGACAAAAAAAATCATGCAAGAAGCTATTGATGAAGCGATGGTAGATATCGAAGCAGAGACAAAGAACTTAGGTACACTAAAAGATGGATGGATGCAAGTTTCAGGAGCCTTTGGTTCACCAAAAGAGATGGAAGGTAAATTCCTAACGCGTGCTGCTGCTGCGTATTTTGGACTCTATGGAAATGACCTAGAAGAAGCTTTCTACCCTGATACAACGACAGATGAAAATGGGGAAGCACTCGATGGTTCTAAACATAACTATACCCTTCATTTTTCCAAAGACAGACTCCCACCAGTAAAAGCATTTTGGTCTTTTTCTATGTATAAATTACCAGAACAGCTTTTTACAGAAAATTCTATCAACCGTTATGTCATCAGTAGTGCAACAGAAGGTCTTAAATACAATAAAGATGGTTCTTTGGATATCTATATTCAA
Organism: Sulfurimonadaceae bacterium; assembly: GCA_016744905.1. GTDB lineage: Bacteria > Campylobacterota > Campylobacteria > Campylobacterales > Sulfurimonadaceae > BB10. The sequence continues at coordinate 25,452 of JADGDM010000025.1, forward strand.
AAAGATAAACCATCACTAGACAAAGTATCTAACTGGCTACCAGCCTATAATGGAAAATTCTCTTTACAAGCCAGACTTTATTGGCCAGAACCAGCGAGGCTTGATCCACTTTATGTACTGCCAAAAATCACGATAACTAAATAAAAGTACAAGGATACACAATGAATATTCATAATAAAATACACCGCCCGATTATCACAAGAGCATTAGTAGTTACTGGTTTATTAATTTCTGGCTGTTCTACGACAGCAGACGACAAGTCTATCGATAATAACACAGATACGATTCCTGTGACACTTAAAAACTATAAAGTAGCAGAATCGGACCTAGCTTTTGGAAATGTTATTAAATTAGGTCCGGCAAATACGCTTATTCACTTTCCAGTAAAACCGTTTGATTTAAGTAATCAAACAGTTGTACGCATGAATCAAGACACCATTTACAGTGGTGCTGTGATTGATGTATCAAAAGGTGCAACAATAACCCTACCAGAAGCTGATGGTCGTTATCAATCTGTAATGATTGTACAAAACGATCACTATGTTAATGATGTGTTTATTGGGGCGGGTACTTATCAGATTAAAAGCGATACAAACAGTGATTTTGTTAATCTTACCGTACGAACAGAGATTCATCTGAATGATCCAGAGGATATTAAAAAAGTAGTCGCATTACAACAAGCAGTCAAGCTAGATGTTAAAGGAGATAAAATATTTAAACAACTTAATTATGATATGGATCAGCTCGTAAAGCTCAGAGGCAAACTTTCAAATGAAGCTTTAGCCTTGGATTCGCTCAATAATTTGCAAGGAGCTCGTGGTACGGTTGATGAGCATTTACACTTACTCGGTACTGCTGCAGGATGGGGATTATTACCCGATGCTAATGCTAGATACATAGGATATGTTCAAAAAGAAGGAAATGGTACAGGATGCTATAGAGCAAATTATAAAGTACCTCCATTTAATGATAGTGGCTTCTTCTCAATCACTATGTATGACGGTGAGGGCTGGATGTTTAGCGAAAAGGCTATTTTAAACAAACACAATATCACTTTTAATGAAGATGGAAGTTTCGATGCTAATTTCGGTGAGTGTGGTAAGAACGCTAAAAATAACTTACCAATCACTAATGGGTGGAATTTTATCATGCGTGTATACGAACCAAAATTAGACCAACTCGACGCATATAAATTATCAACAGCAGTCAAAGTAAAGTAAAGTAAAAACAAAAGGATAATAAAATGAAAAAAATACATTTAATACTATTAGCAAGTTTGATGATACTCTCATCAGGCTGTTTTTCAGAACCAAAAAGTGTTACGCAAAAAACTGATCTTACGGTGCAAGAAGCCAAACAAATTGCCAAAGAGGCTTATATTTATGGTTTTCCTTTAGTACTCAATTACAAAACGATGTACGACTATACTATCGATAAAAAGTCACCTGAATATAAAGGCGATTTTAACAAGCTGGTATGTAATGCTAGATTATTTACACCTGAAGATAAAACGATTGTAACGCCAAACTCAGATACGCCTTATTGTATGACATGGGTTGATATGAGGGCTGAACCCGTTGTTTTTACTATTCCAAAAATAGAACAAGAACGATATTACAGTGTTCAACTAATAGATCTTTATACGCATAACGCAGCTTATATTAGTTCTGTAGCCAATAATGTTCCGGGTAATTACCTTTTAACGGGACCTGATTGGAAGGGAGAGATACCTAAAGGCATTACAAAAGTCATACCTCTTGAGACAAACTTGTTTTTTAGCATACATCGTACACAACTCTTTAATCCTGAAGATATAGATAAGCTTAAAAAAATTCAAGCTGCGTATCGTGTTGAGCCATTACATACTTATCTACAAATGAAAGCTCCAGCTACCCCAGCATCTATTGATTTTCCAAAGTGGAAAGAGGGAGCTGAATTTAGTGCTGAGGCATTTACTTATTTGGATTTCATGTTGACATTAGTTGAAACATCTAAAGATGAGCAAGCCCTTATGAAAAGATTTGCAAGAATTGGATTGGAGGATAAAGGTAAGTTTGATATCAAAAAATTCTCTCCAGAGATTCAAAAGGCTTTAAAAGAAGGCGCTAAAGAGGGTCTTTTAGCTATCAAAGTATTTGCAACACAAGAAACTGTTGATCCATTAGCAAGTGCAAAAATATTTGGTACAAGAGCATTTTTAAAAAAAAGTGCAAAAAAAAATTATAACTTAGACAACTTCTACATCATGCGTGCAATGGCTGCACAGATGGGTTTATATGGAAACTCAGGTGCTGAAGCTACTTATCCTACCTATTTGGTAGATGCAGAAGGTAAACCATTTAACGCTTCAAAAAATAACTATACAATGATATTTAAAAAAGGTGAACTTCCTCCAGTTAATGCATTTTGGTCATTTACAATGTATGACGGTAAAACACAACTGCTTATAGACAACCCTTTAAATAGATATCTACTTAATTCTCCAATGATGGATAGTTTTTTGATGAATAAAGATGGTTCTTTAACTATTTATGTACAAAAAGAGTCACCAGGTAAAGAACTAGAATCAAACTGGTTACCTGCTCCAGATGGGCCTTTTTACGCAATAATGAGACTATATGGTCCTAAGACAGAGGCACTTGAGGGTAAATGGGTTAATCCAGAACTTCTTAATACCTCAAAAAGATAAAAGGCTCAAAATGAAATATCTATACATAAGTCTACTAGGACTTTCCCTATTTAGTGGGTGTGCACAGTTAAGTACTGAGGAAAAAGACACAGCGCGCTCGAAAATTGACATGATGGCTGAAAAAACGATTGAAGCACTTTCACAAAAGAACACTCAAATACCCTCAGAAATTGAAAAGTCTGAAGCCTATGCTGTGGTCAACTGGAAAGTCACCAAAGTTCCTGTCGTTGGTGCTGGTGGAGGTAATGGTGTTGTCATTAATACAAAAACTGGCAAGCGTAAATATTTTAATGTTACTCGTTTTGACTTCGGTGGAGGATGGGGTGTTAAATCTTTTAAAAACTTAATTATCATTAATGATAAAGAGATCATGCAAAGAGCCATGAGAAAAGGTGACTTTAAATTTGAAGCAGGCGCAGAAGTTGCTGCCGGTACAGCAGGTATAGATGGCGGTTCAGGTCAACTCGTGCAAACAAAATCAAAATCATATATGCTACTCGATGGGGGAGCGTCTGCTACAGTAACAGCCAGATTGCTCTACTATACTATGGATAAAAAATTAAATGAATAGAGGATTTTAAATGAAAAAAATTATTGCTGCTTCAGCATTAGTATTAACAATGGCTTCAACTTCGGCAGTCGCAGATACTGCACTTGGTTTCACTTCAGGTATGGGTTTTGGTGTGGCGGCTCAGTTTGATGGAAAATATAACTTAAGTGTTGGTAACTCAGGTGTTGCCATGGATTATATTTTTATAAACACTGAGATTACTAATGATAAAACTATTGCGCTATCTTGGTACATTGCTGGTGGTGCGGCCTATCACTGGAAAACAGGATATATCAGTGGAAAAGATCAAATAGGTGCTATTGATATTCGTGTTCCAGTAGGTTTAGATATGAAATTTGCAAAAGTATGGGATGTTTTTTTAGAAGCGGTTCCTGCTTTAGAAATTAATAGTGGTCTTCATTTTGGTTATGATGCTGCATTAGGTTTACGTTACCACTTCTAGTTATACTTTATAAGTAGGCTAGAGGGGAATTAAAACTGGTATATATTTCAAGTTCTAAGGATCAAAAATGAAATACATTTTTTTATTTCTAGTCATAATAATGACAGGATTATTTGCTACTCCATACAATTCAAATGTGCTTATTCAAAGAGGCATTGATCCACAAATTTTGAATTTGTCAGTGACTACCTTTAGACAAAAAGTAGCGTATAAAGTACATGCAACATATAGTGAATCGTATGGTGATGAAAATATAAAACAAGATTTTAATATTTTATATGATCCCTTTGCTGTCTATGGGATAGATATCAAACTCGAGATTCCTAAAAAAGACTTAGTACACATCAATATCCGTGATTTAAGAACTAAACTAGATGAGACTATGGGTCTGCAATCGTATCTTCAGACAAGAGCCTTATATGACCTAGATAGTTTAAAAGTAATTAATCAAGCAGAATCAAACACGACTATCTCTTTTAAATTTCAAGAAGAGAGTATTCCAAGAGAATTAAAATATTTCAAACAATTAAAAGGCTATATCTATATCACAGATAATACCTTGCAAAAGATTGTTTTAAAAAATGAAACTGCTTTTAAAGATGATGGAGTTGAAGTACAAAGCTATGAAAAAACACTTGTATTTTCTAAAGTGTCCCTCAATGGAGGATACCTTTTAAAAAGTATACACACTAAAACATCTGGATTAAAAGATAAACTAAACTATACAAGTGAACTCTATACTGATGCTATCAGATATTGGGATGAAGACGAAAAAGAGATTCTATATAATACAAAATCAGATAGTAATAATCCGACACTTAATGAAGAGTATCAAACCATAAAAGTTGAACTGGATAGACTTTTTCCTTTGCTTGGTCAAGAGGCTAGAAAAGCGGGCTATGACCTCCCTAAACCTTATGGTATCTCTTTGATTAATATGTTCCAAAACACAACCATGCATATGACAAGTTTTGAAATTGATGGAATAGATCTTGATTTTAATAAGATCCTTGATGGTGACTCAACCTATCAAAATTTAACCTATGCCCCTTTACTTCGCGCAGATGTTTGGGTTTTCCCATTTTTGAGTGTTGGCCTACTTCTTGGGGCAACGGATACGTCAACAGATGTGACACTCGAGTCAGCCAGTGGATTAAGTATAGATCGTCCTCTTCGTCCTCCTTTAGAAATCATAGCACCCAATGCTTCTGTGAAAATAGACACCTTTAAAACAAATTCTCTACTTTATGGGGTTGGGGTCACTGTCGCAGGTGGGATTGGAGATTTTTTCTCTACTATTGATTTTCAGTATATCACTTCTTATACCAGTGAGGCAGATGTTTCTGTAGAGATGGTTGTCATTACACCACTGATTGGATATAACTTTACGTCTGTTGGAGTGAGGGCTTTTATTGGTGCGCAGTATCAAGATTTAAAAGAGTCATTAACCTTTGCTATACCTACTAATGATGGAAGCTTAAGTGGAAAAGTAGGACTATATTCAGATGACTGGGCTGGAGTTATCGGTGGTAACTATGATTTCACACGTCATTGGAGTACCAACTTACTTCTTTCCTATGGAGTAGATAGATCAAATATGACACTGGCCATTGCTTACCGATGGTAAAAGTATTTATAGGAGTCGCTTCATAATATGAAAATCATACCGCTTGGATTACTACTATCTATAAAGCTAACTGGCAATGAAAATTGGATTGAAATAAAAACGACAGAGCAAACCCAAACTCCAAAAGCCACTAAAAATTTAGATATTAATCTTTCTCAAATAGAACCTATCAATAAAATGATGCACAATATAACCCTTGTAAAGCAACTCATGGATGTAATCCCTCAAAAAGAGGCTCCAGCACCAAGTGATAATAAAAATTGGTTTATACTAAACGCTGAGGAACCTCAGCAATAATTTTAACCCTCAAGACCTTTTAGACCCAAGTTACCATATCTATGATAACTATCAGATATGCTCTGTTCAATAAAGTAATGCATCAGTTCTACTCTTCCATGAGGGACAAATGGCTCACTTGCGACGTAAATGGCATTTTCACTCAAAATAGTGTACACATGCGCATTTATACTACGACTGTTTAAACAGCGAGCGCGCTCAGATGTTTTTATAGCCTCTATCATTGCTTCTTCATTTTCACTAACAATACTGTCTTCTTCATCAAGGAAAGAATCTTTATTTTCTAACAACCATGTAACCTCAGGTGAATCAATATTTTTTGATAGTGAAATATGTACCGTAGACCCTGACATTTTAGCCCCAGAAATAGAACTCAAGATTTCATATAAAGAGTCATTTTCATTGATGACTAAGGCAACATTTTTCATATTAATATATCTGATGATATTACTCTCACCTCTGATATCTGTATAGTCATGATCTTGCGTAAACTCCTTGTCTAACCAGTAGGCAAAGTTTCCAGCGGTTTTGATACACTCACTCAAGACATTTTGATACTGCGATGCATCTTTGAGTAAAGTTTCTAGCTTATCGATATATGGATGCGCAGCGCGCTCACTGGATATTTTGTCATTAAAACTGATATCTAAAAACTGACTGACATAATTAAATCCACCCGCTTTTTTTCCACTTCCAATGGCAGATTTCCCCATCCCTCCAAAAGGCTGTCTGGTGACAATGGCACCTGTTGTCATACGGTTAAGATAAAGATTTCCAGCTTTAATACGATCAACAAACTTATTTTTTTCTCTCTCATCTAAACTCTCTATCCCTGAGGTCAATCCATAACCCGTTGCATTAACCAGATCAATAGCATCATCAATATTCTCCGCACACATCACACTCAGTACTGGCCCAAAGAGTTCATTAAGATGACAAAAATCTCCTTTTTTAGTGCCCCAACGAATAGCAGGTTTTAACATATAAGGATTTTCACTGTCTGCGTATGAAGGTTTAATCAACCACTCTTCCCCCTCATCCATATACTCTAAAGATTTTTTTAGATTTCCTGAGGGGAGATTTACCAGTGAGCCTATCTTATTTTCAAAGTCCCACACCGATCCAACATGTAAAGACTCTGTTGCATCAACCAACATTTTTTTAAACTTATCATCTTCAAAAAGCTCTTTTTCCAACACTAAAAGTGAAGTCGCTGAACATTTTTGTCCTGAGTTATTAAACGCAGAAGCGATAACATTTTTAACGGCCTGATCATGATCACAAAGCGCCGTAGCGATGGTCGCATCCTTGCCTCCAGTCTCAGCACTAAGATGAAGACTCGGACGACCTTTTAACATACTATATGCGCTTTTTTCACTACCGGTAAAAATTACAAAGTCGATCTCTGTATTTGTTACAAGGTTTTCTTGTGCCAAGGCAGCAGAAGTAGGTGCAAACTGTAGTGTATTTTTACTCACCCCTCCATCCCAAAAACATTTACACACAAGGTAAGCAGAAAGAATTGAGTCTGATGATGGTTTGATAATAACCCTGTTTCCTGTTGCCAGTGCAGCGGCGATTCCACCTGTAGCGATGGCAATAGGAAAGTTCCATGGACTTACTACCAGCCCTACTCCCTTCTCTTTAACCTCGATACCATCCAAGGCAGTGAGCTTTTTCATACTATAAGGATAAAAATTTAAAAAGTCTATCGCTTCAGAGACTTCTACATCTGTTTCAGTAAAAACCTTACCTACCTCAGCTGCAGCCACACCGATAAGGTCAGCTCTATTTTTTTTAAACTCATGGGCGACATTCATCAAGATTTCACTTCTCTTACCTAAGCTAAGTTTACTCCATCCATCAACATCCATTTTCGCTGTTGTAGCAGCGCGCTGAAGATCCTCTTTTTGTGCCATCATACAATGACCAACAATTATCTTCTCATGATATTGAGACTTGTCTATGATTTCGGAAACCACATCACTTTGAATCTCTTTAGAAGCAATAACAGCAGATATATTCATCAAGCCTTCTGCTGATCTGTTTTTCCATTTTTCTCTAATTTGTTCAGACCATTTTTGATTGGCTAAAAGTGTAAAATCCGTATCACTCTCATTTTCAAAAATATAATTTTCAAAATCAATATTTGGATTTTCTAGTGTAAGGTTTCTGTCTTGTTTTCTGTACGGTTCAGTATCCAGATTTTTCAAGGTTTCAATAGAATCATCATAACTCTTAATTAAAATCTTCCAAGCGTCACTATCAACATTTAATCCAAAACTGTGTCTTAAAAAATTCTGCTCTGCTGTATTTTCATCAAAACGACGTACGAGGTATGCTATCGCATTGGTAAATGTTTTATCCGTTGCCGTAGGGGCGTAAAGGATGACATTGATTCCTTCCTCTTTGAGTGTATAGTAAGCAGTCTCGCTCATCCCCTCAAGCATCTCGGCACTGTAATACTGCGTGACCCCTCTTTGTTGTGCGAGTAAAAAAGCCAAGGCTTGATCAAAAAGGTTATGCGAAGCGATACCTACATGAACATAGGGAGTCACTTCTTTATCAATAAGAAAATCCATCAAAAGTTTATAATTGGCATCACTTTTAGACTTCTCTTTATACGTCACACATGGCCATCCTCTAAGTGATGATTCTGTCAGTTCCATCTCTTGGTTGGCACCTTTCACCAAGCGAATTTTAATAGGTGTTCCCCCATCATTAACTCTTTTTTTTGCCCACACATACAATTTTTTTACATGATTCATCATTTCAGGAATGTAGGTTTGAAGAACGATACCCGCGGGTAGATTTATAAACTTTGCTTGAGAGAGAGTTTTCATAAACACATCAACAGTCAGGTTAATATCTCTATACTCTTCCATATCAAGGTTGATAAACTTCAGTTCTTTGAGTGCCTGCGCATAAATTTTTTCTAATTTTAAAGATATTTGATTAACACTCCAATCATAAGCGAGTGTGTTTATCTGAGAAAATATAGTAGAAACTTTTATAGAGACATAATCAATATGTGGATTTTTCAAAATCTCAATATATTTTTCTATGCGTTCTTGTGCTTCCTCTTCGCCAAGAACAGCTTCACCAATAATATTTATATTCACTCGGGTTTTTTCTGCTTCTCGTTTTTTAAGATGAGCGTTAAGCAGTTTTTCTTCGCCCTTTATGACAATATCTTTAACATCACTTCGAAGGTATTGAATAAACAGTGGAATAGAAAGCGCAGGAATGTGTACCCCTACATGACGAAAGGACCAGACAAGTAGTTGTTCAAGTTGCGTAAAAAAAGAGGTGTTTTCATACTTATCAAAAATATATTCTAGTTGATTGGCTATACGGGTGCGGTCACCAGAGCGAAAACTCTGGTCTAAAAGTTCAATAAGAAATATTTTATTTTTTGGATCTCTCAACATTAATTTCATAATGGCATGAAATTTTTTCTCAGCATCACTTCTACTGACTTCTATTTTACTTTGCCATTTGTAGGCAAGTACTTTAGCTTCATCTAATACTGTTTGATCTATATTGTGCATCTCTTTTACCTTAGTAACTCAATTCTTATTCAAGTAGGTTCATTGTACCTTTTTTAGATTCAAAAAGGAGAAAGAATTAAAGTTATCCGTATCGCTAAAAACACTACAACTTCAGACTTGGCATCATCTGGCTTGTGCCAACTCATTTATTTGATTTTATCATAATACTTGGGCTTAATAAATAAATATGAATTAATTAAACATTAAACTTAGGTTCGATAGTATTTATAATACTATGCTAATAGATTAATTACAAATATGACCCTTTAAGATAAAAGTTTAAAAATGAAAACAATAGATATTTTTCCTTGGAATGCGCACTTTAACACTGGTATCGAACTTATTGACACACAACATAAACAGTTGGTGCTTCTCCTTAACCGTTTGGCTACACAGGTCGCTTATCAATCAAATATAGATGAATTAAATCATATCTTTGATGAGCTGATAGAATACACTGCGTATCACTTTGAAACAGAAGAGAAAATTTGGGATACATACTTTAAAGATGATCCTCTTGCTTTAGAACATCATAAAACACATCAAAAATTTATTGATGAAGTGCTTCAGCTCAAAGGTCATCAGTCTCTTAAGCCCCTAAATGAGCTTGCAGACGAAGCCTTAGAATTTTTAACAAAATGGTTGGTTTCTCATATCCTTGATACAGACAGATATATGGCCTACATTATTTTAAATTTAGAAGATGGCCATAATATGGAGCGCGCAAAGATAAAAGCAGAAGAGAAGATGAGTGGTGCGAGTCGTGTACTTGTTGAAATTATTCTTTCTATCTATACTACACTCTCTTCAAATACCTTAGAGCTTATGCGAGAGCTAAAAACGCATCAAACAAATCAACAAAAAATCAGCTATCAAGATAAACATCTAAAATTACTTTTAAAACTGTCAAATTCATTTATTGATTTACCACTTGATCAAATTGAACACGAAACGAATAAGGCTTTAAAAGAGATGGCAAGTTTTGTGGATGTTGATCGTGCCTATATTTTTGACTATGATTTTGAGTCTAAGACAACGACCAATACTTACGAATGGTGTCAAGAAGGGATAGAACCTCAAATAAGTAATCTTCAGAATATTCCTATCGACTTTGTCCAATATTGGCTTGAAAAGCATACGCTCGGAGAGCATATTGTTATTCAAAATACGCAATTGATGTCAAAGGGTGATTTACGAGAACTTTTACTTTCACAAGAGATTCAAAGTCTTGTCACTTTTCCACTTTTTGTCGAAAACAAATGTAGTGGATTTGTAGGTTTTGATGCGGTTAAAAGTATCCATACCTTTACAGACACAGAGATAGGTTTACTGAACTTTTTTAGTAGTTTACTAAGCAATATCGCAAATAGAAAAAAAGTAGAATCATTACTAATTTATGAGAGAAGTTTTTTTCAGACCTTGATTAAAGAAATTCCGGATCTCATTTGGCTCAAAGATATAGATGGGGTCTACTTAGCATGTAACAGCCGTTTTGAAGACTTTTTTGGTGCTAAAGAAGAAGATATTATTGGTAAGACAGATTATGATTTTGTAGAAAAGTCTTTGGCCGATTTTTTTCGTGAAAATGACAATAAGGCACTCTATAGTAATCAAGCTGAAAGCAATGAAGAAGAGATCCCTTTTGCAAGTGATGGACACAAAGAGATACTTCAAACGACGAAGTTACCTATGCGAGATGCAGAAGGTACGCTCATTGGTATTTTGGGAGTAGGACGAGATATTACAAATATACGAACCATTCAAAACAGACTTGAAGAGAAAGAGTATTATCAAAGGGCCCTTTTAGACAACTTCCCCTTTCTTATTTGGCTCAAAGATGATCAAAGTCGTTTTCTCGCTGTCAATAAAGCCTTTTCAAAGGCTTGTGGCGTTGATTCAGCAGATTATTTGGTAGGCAAAACAGACCTTGATATTTGGCCAAAAGAGTTAGCAGAAGCCTATCGAAAAGATGATGAGGAGGTTCTTCTCTCGAGCAAGCCTAAAAATGTAGAAGAACGTATAGTCTCCGCTGGTGTAGAGACCTGGGCTGAAACATATAAGTCGCCTGTTTCTATTAATGACAATACTATTGGTACCGTTGGATTTTCTCGAGATATTACACAAAAAAAAGAGTTGGATAAAAAGATACTTCTTGAACGTGACCGTTTTGAACGTTACCTTAACACCGTTGAAGCAATTATTGTATCTATAGATGAAAAAGGCCTCATTACCCTTGTTAATCGAAAAGGGTGTGATATTTTAGGGTATACACAAGAAGAGCTTTTAGGTAAGCAATGGTTTGAAGTTTGTTTGCCACAACCACAAGGGATGGAAGCAGTTTATCCAGTCTTTTTAGAGATTATGTCTGGAAAATTATTAGATTCTGAATATTTTGAAAATGAGATATTGACCAAGAGTGGAGAGATAAAACTCATTGCCTGGCATAACTCATATCTGCCAGATGAAAATGGTACGATAATTGGTACCTTAAGTGCGGGAGAAGATATTACCCAAAGTAAGGAGTCCGAAAAGAAACTGCGTCTGGCTGCGAGTGTTTTCACCCACAGTCGTGAAGGTATTATTATCACGTCAGAGAAAAATAAAATCATAGAAGTCAACAGCGCCGTTGAAGAGATGACAGGATATTCAAGAGATGAACTGCTTGGAAAAAATCCAAAAGTCCTCAGTTCTGGACAACAGGTACCATTTTTTTATGAGAGTATGTGGAAAAAATTAAATGAAAATTCTGCTTGGAGCGGAGAGGTCATTAACCGTAAAAAAAATGGTGATATTTTCACTGAGATGTTGACTATCAGTGCCGTAAAAGATGAAAAAGATAATATTATTCATTATGTAGGACTTTTTAATGATATTACTGTTTTAAAAAATCAACAAAAACACTTGGAGTATATTGCACACTATGACGCACTTACAGGCTTGCCAAACCGAGTTTTA
>JADGDM010000120.1 GCA_016744905.1 Sulfurimonadaceae bacterium
AGTTGATGTTTACGTCCGGTGTGTGGAGTGATTGAGAGAAGAGAGTAGCGCGCTGTGTCATAGCGACCAATTTGTAAGGGAAGTTCTACAGTGTCTAAACGTTTGTACTGTGTGATGGCTTCTTGCGCTTCTTTATCAGGGTCGGCTTTTTTATCAGTCATTTTATCCAGTATCTCTTTGAGGGGATAATCAATAGTTTCCTCTTCTTTAGTATAACCACGAACGATAGCGATGTAATTTTTTTTCACTGCACGTGAGCGAAAAAGTTTACTCATCTCTCGTGCACGCTCTTTATCAAGGGCAAAAAGTAAAACACCTGAGGTTGGTTTATCAAGTCTATGAAGCGGATAAACATATTGACCTATCTGATCACGAAGGATTTGGATAGCAAAGCGGGTTTCATGACGATCAATCATGGACTTATGCACCAATAAACCCGAAGGCTTATTGATGGCGATGAGGTATTCGTCTTGATAGAGAATTTCGAGTTGTTCTTGTTTTTCTTCTATCATCTCCAAGTAACGTTATTTATATGGCGCGCTTGAATTCAGGATAGGCTTCAACACCGACTTCATTAACATCAAGACCTTCCATTTGAACATCATCTTCAGCTCTGAATTTTATAATTTTATTGATGACAAAAATAACGATTAATGAGCTTGGAAAAACAAAGGAAGCAACAACTAAAACCCCTTTCAATTGGTCCATAAATGAGATGCTTTCCACAAAAATACCAACAGCTAGAGTTCCCCATATACCATTGACTAAGTGTACAGAAAGTGCTCCAACAGGATCATCAAGTCTGAGTTTATCAAATATAGGTACTGCAAATACAACGAGTGCCCCACCGATAGCTCCCACCATAATAGGGGTATACATATCATATAAATCTGGTCCCGCAGTGACGGCTACCAATCCACCGAGCGCGCCATTTAAAATCATGGTGATATCTAAAAGGTGGTAGCGAAAATACATAATGATTCCCGCAATAATAGCACCTGAAAGACCCGCTGTATTGGTATTCATAATGGTTAAAGCGACTGCGTCCGCACTCTCTTTAGTAGAGATGGAACCAACAGAACCTCCATTAAAACCAAACCAACCAATCCAAAGTAACAGCGCCCCGAGTACAACCAAAGGGATATTTGAAGCGGGGATAACACGGATTTTACCATTTACATAACGACCCTTACGTGGTCCTATTATAATAATAGCAGCCAAGAGTGCCCAACCGCCAGTAGAGTGAATGACTGTTGACCCTGCTAAGTCGTACATATTAAGTGCTAGGACAGTGCCTTCAAGCATATTGGCACCCCAGCTGATATTGACGATGGTTGGATAAATAAAACCTGCCATCGCAATAGTAAAGAGGGTTAGAGGCATAATTTTTACACGTTCACTCACACCACCACTCATGATATTGACTGTTTTTCCAACAAAGGCCATTTGAAAAAGAAAAGCAGCGTACATACTCATAGAACTATTTTCCCAAGAGCCAAATGCGTAACTGTAGCCTATTAAAAAGAAAGTCATAGAAGCGACAGCGTAAATCATCGTATTGATAGTTAAAACGGAAGTGACATTTTTAGTTCTTACCAGTCCTGCTTCGAGCATAGCAAAACCGGGAACCATAAAAATAATAAGTGTCATTGCAAAAATTGCAAAAAATGTGTCGATGATATAGCTAAAATCAGCCTCTAACATAGAAATCCTTTTTAATAATTAAGATATATTATAATCGGAATAGGTTTTGAGTTATGTTAAAGTTGTGACTTTAGACTTACTTCATTAACAATACCTTCTCATTAAGATTGTAATATCTTAAAAGTTGTGCAATTAGTGTGGTCCCTTCTTCAAAAC
>JADGDM010000002.1 GCA_016744905.1 Sulfurimonadaceae bacterium
GCTAAAGTCTCACCCGTTACCGTCATCGCATTCGCACGAAATACTGTACCACGTTTAGAGATCTCTTTCATAACCGCATTAACACCACCCGCGCGGTTGATATCATCCATATGAACTGTACTTAATGATGGAGAGATTTTAGCGATATGGGCAACTTGCTCACCGATCACGTTAATATCTTTGATATTAAAATCAACCTCTGCCTCTTTAGCAATAGAAAGAAGATGAAGCACCGTGTTTGAACTACCACCCATCGCCATATCGATAACAAATGCATTGTTAATTGCATCTTTATTTAAGATATTACGCATATTCCATTTAGGATCTTCTTCTTTAACCATAGCAACGATACGACGTGCGGCTTCTTTAACCATCTCAATACGCTCAGGCGTCATGGCTAAGATGGTTCCATTACCAGGAAGGGCAACACCCATCGCTTCACATAGTGTGTTCATAGAATTCGCAGTAAACATACCTGAACATGAACCACCACTTGGACACGCTTCACATTCGATCTCGTAAAGCTCTTCATCGCTCATATTACCCTCAGCGTGAACACCAACCGCTTCAAAAGCCGTTGCTAAATCAATAGGTGTACCATCAGCCTTATGACCTGCTTGCATTGGACCACCAGAAGCAAAGATAGTTGGAACGTTTACACGCAACGCACCCATCAACATACCCGGAACAATTTTGTCACAGTTAGGAATACAGATCAAACCATCAAGCTTGTGTGCGTTCATAACAGTTTCAATAGAATCCGCAATCAACTCACGAGAAGGTAATGAATACAACATTCCATCATGACCCATAGCAATACCATCATCAACACCAATAGTATTAAACTCAAATGGAACACCACCCGCTTCACGAATAGCCTCTTTTACAACTCTTCCATACTCTTGAAGAAAGAAGTGTCCAGGAATAATATCGATGTGAGAGTTTGCCACCCCAATAAACGGCTTATCAAAATCTTCATCTTTAAGTCCAGTTGCTCTTAAAAGTGAGCGGTGTGGGGTTTTATCAAACCCTTTTTTAATTGTATCACTACGCATATTTGTCCTTTAAATTTATCTTTTTTATTGTTGTTCTTTATATATAGTGAGATTATAGCTAAATTTAAAAGAATTTGCACAAAGGCTTTACATTTAATAATTTATCCGATATACTTCCACCTCAACAATACATGTGCGGGAATAGCTCAGCGGTAGAGCACGACCTTGCCAAGGTCGGGGTCGCGAGTTCGAACCTCGTTTCCCGCTCCATTATTTTGAAAAATTAGACTATAAAAATTGTTAATTATTTATGTTACGCCCGGATGGCGAAATTGGTAGACGCAGGGGACTTAAAATCCCCCGGTAGCAATACTGTGCCGGTTCAAGTCCGGCTCCGGGCACCACCATATTTAATAAACAAACTTTTAATAATTATATATTATGGCGCCATCGCCAAGTGGTAAGGCCGGAGCCTGCAAAGCTTCTATCCCCAGTTCAAATCTGGGTGGCGCCTCCACATAATCTATAACTAAACACGGAGGATTGGCAGAGTTGGTCGATTGCACTGGCCTTGAAAGCCAGCGAAGTGTCAAAGCTTCCCAGGGTTCGAATCCCTGGTCCTCCACCACCTACATAAACAATCAAAAACACAACTAAATAGTATTCTATATAATATTCTATATAGCTCTTTTAATCCCTACTTATAGGTCTATAAAACACACTTATATCTCTCAATCGCTTACAATTACTCATATTTTACTGTAAAAGCATCAAAAGCCTGTGCACTTAATTTTGGAAATTCAAATAAGGGCACATGTCCACTCTCTTCAATAATTAAAAGCTCACTTCCTGCAATGCGCTCTTGAAATAATTGAGCATTTTCCACATAAACAGCTCTCTCTTTGGCATCCTAAATAATCAAGCTTGGTACTTTTACTTTCTCCACCATTTTACTAAAATCCAGTTCTGGAGTGACTGCATTAAAAACAATTTTCTCTATCTCTTTGCACCCACATTTTTCTTCTGTTACATACGAAATTATAAATCCTGGAATACAAGGAGGTTTATTCATTCCAAGTGATAACAGAGTTTCAAACTCCTCTTATGTACAGACATCGATCATAGGATTTTTATAATCCTTACTCAACAATATATCCAACTCACTGTCTATACTCTTCAAACCCAGAGAATAAAAAAGTGTTAAACTTTTGACACTTCTATAAAATATCACACTGCAAACCAAGGTGATCCCTCCACCCATAGAGTTCCTTAAAATGTGAATATTGGTAACATTAAAGGCATCTAAAATTCACGTAACACCTTTGTTTAAATCACTCTATACATGTCTAAATCTGCACTGCACGTTTAAAATTTGCCTATTATTTTCAACTCTTTCTTTTAATCAAAATAGAGTTAGGAAGTTGTGACAATTTATTAGAATTATCCAACTGTTTTACTTTTTCATAAATCTCATCTTTCGCATTAAGTTTAATAAACTTGTTTAACTCATCTACTTGAGTATAGATACGCATAAAGCGCTCAAAAACCTTCTCCCAAAAAATCAAACTATGCGTTGCGTATTCATACATTTCTTGAATATAAAATGGTTTTAAACTATTTCGAATCAACTCTTTACAAGAATCAAATTCAAGGTATTTATCTAAGGCAATTAATATCTCTTTAGGTTTAGCTTTTTGATGTGTTGCAGCAGCAATTTCAGAGTGTAACTTACCCTCCAATGCAATTGCCTTGGGCAATACTTCTACATACTCATATCTATCCATCATAATAAAAGCTTCGTTATAACGTTTCTCCATGATAGTCATATTAAACTCTTTTTTAATTTTAATTCTAAATGCCATCTTTTGGATATCACTTTTATACATAGGAAATGCTTTTAGTTTCATGGCAGATTCAACAGCCTTATCAAATCGATGTAAAGACTCATAATCCAACATCTCACTTTTAATATTCTCCGCAATAAGTAACATTTTATTATAGATATCTGTATCTTTTAAAAATTCAAACTCGGCTGTGTATTTAAAGTAAAGATCTACATTTTGCTCTTTAATCGCCTTTTCTGATTTTTCAAAAGCATCAACGTTATTAAAGAGATGTCCTATAAGACCCTTCTTCTCTACTATTTTTGCAAAAGGCCGTAAGATACCCTCTGCTTTTCTATAATTAGAGACGGGATCATCTTGAAGTAGTGCCTTTGCACGTTTAAAAGTATTATTCCAAATAACCTCTAGTTTCGCATAAGACTGCGTTCCTTGTAGAACGGGAAAATCATGTGCCAATAAAAATGCAACCGAAAGTTCTCTGGCTTGTACTGCATTATAAAATTCAACCAACTCAGCTGAGTATTTTAAATAAGTTTCAAATTCTACATATCTTTTATCATTCATAAAAACAGACATCAGTTCACGTGCACGAGGGATATGGTTTTGAGAGATCATATTTATCGCATCTTGTAAACTCACATCAAATTGCGTAAAAATAAAGTCTGAGTAACTTGGATGTGTTTTTAAAAATATATTCTCTTCGCAGTAGCGCTGTACTTCAGCCACATTATCAACTTTTATGGCCACTTCAAAAGCATCAATATGATACGCCATATCAATTATCTGTACGACTCCATTAACAAAACCAAAAAAGATAATACTTTTATTGATATTGACACTAGAGACACCCTTATATACCAACTGATACGTGAAATCTATTTCATATGTCTGTATATTGAAAAAATAGATATCTGTAGAACGACTCGTAATTAAGATATATGTTTCATTAATACGTTGTAAAGCGCTAGGCCAATGGGCAAGAAGGTTTTTTTCAAAGATTTTCTCTTTAGTTGAAATATCATAGACACTGATACTCCCATCATCTTGTGCCGTCATAAATCTCTTTTTATCTAAAAAAAGCATCGCCTCTATCACCGCTTTAGAAGTAAAGATATACACTTCTTTAGATCTTTTAATATCAAATACCGTAGTACTTTTATTAAAAGATGAATAAATTAAATAACGTTCACCCTCACTAAAGCATAGTGTATTAATATAATCAGGCTTGGGTTTAAAAAGTAGCATAGGTGCTAAATGTGGCATCGTGTAGAGACTACATCGCCCGTTCACATCCCCAAGAGCCAAATACTTTTCACTTTTAGAAAATAGCGAAACCTCAATATCAGCATCACCATCATAATAGAGACGCTCTTGTTTTAAAGCATCACTATACGTATAGATCAATAGCTTATGATCTCCCGTACTTGGAAACAGTACTCTAGAGTTTCTACTGGCCGAAGTCGCCTTAGAATAGCTATGAATCTCTTGCGTCGTTGTTGAGAGCTCATTTTTATATACCCTCTTATATTCACTATCATAATAAAAAACTTCTATACGATTATTGGCAATAACCAAACCCTTATCATCCCCTTTAATAGAAACAATACTGGCGGCATGATGAAGTTCATTCAGTAGTTTCATTAAATCCCTTGAGGTACCGCTTCTAAACAGATTAACAATTCATCGCTATCAATTTTAGAAAGTCTTAGTGCATACAATGATCCATTAAGGCCACCTAAGCACTCTAGTATCAATGGTTCATCGCTATAAAGTTCATTATAAATATCACTCCACAGTTTGGGAAAAGAATCAAAACGCATTTGAGACTCTTTTGTTAAAAGCTTAAGGACCGAGAGTTGCATACTTTGCAATTCATTTAAAAGTTCTGCTTGATCAAATGGATCGATAATTGATTCCAGTTTATCGTTATATTCGATAATCACATTTTCTTTATTAAGTATACCTGCTGCCAAAGGGATCATCGCTAAAAGCTCACTGATTTTAGAACTTTGAATCTGTTCTAACCTTGAGTTTTCCTCTTTCGCTTGCATATCTCGTAGAAGTTGATCATGTTCAACCTCTTTAGTAATGTCTCTTTGTAAGGCGATATACTCAGTAATTTCACCTTTTTTCCCTAAAATTGGAGAAATAGTACTATCAACGTAGTAGAGACTTCCATCTTTTTTACGATTACAAACAACGGCATTAAAACGTTTTTTAGAAGATATGGTTTTCCATAAGTTGGTATAAAATTCTTTAGGCGTATTTGGATTACGCAAAGCACGGAAGGTTCTACCTATCAGAGATTCACGTCTGTATCCACTATACGTACAAAACTGATCATTAACATAGGTAATAAAACCATCTAAGTCCGTCACAACTATTCCATTTATTGAATCAACTATCTTTTTATAATCATCGAGTAGTTTTTTCTCATGAAGAACATTCTCTTTTTCTTGAATAATTTTATCAAGCTGAAGATTAAAATAAATCGCTAAAACATCCGATAGATTGTATTCAAAAATCGTAGAAAAATTGTCTAAAATAACATTGGTTTGTTCTTTATCTGCAATAATTCTCTGAAATAAAAATTCGCGAACAACAGAACTAAGATCCATATAAATAAGAAATATCTCATTTATTTTCAGACCTTTTTCATCAAAGTATTCAACCAGCTGTTCTGCATAAGGACAAAACTTCAAGCTCTCTGTTTGTTCGATAATATCAAAGGTATAACTAAGTATACGGATACCTATAACGTTGA
The DNA here is from genome assembly GCA_016744905.1 of Sulfurimonadaceae bacterium. GTDB lineage: Bacteria > Campylobacterota > Campylobacteria > Campylobacterales > Sulfurimonadaceae > BB10. The sequence goes on from JADGDM010000002.1 coordinate 5,604, forward strand.
CCATATCATCTGCACAAAGCTGATGCTCTTGCATTAAAGTAGAAGTTGCTTCTTTACTACACCACGAAATCAATATATCATCAATGCCATCTATAAAATGAGGAAGGTACTCTTCGAGTTTATCTGGTTCAAAATTACTATACATATTAACTATACTAGCACTTTTAAATTTAAAACTTATCAATTTATTAGTTTATATTATAATTATGACAAAACATCGAAACAGACTAGTAATTTAGCTATTTATAAATTTAACTAGGTAATATAACGATAAAAATCACTAAGGAACATTATGCACCTAACCAACATCGAGACGATACCTGGGAAAACCATTACGGAACATTACGGAATTGTCTCCGGATCCACTGTGCGCGCTAAACATGCAGGTCGTGATATTATGGCTGGATTAAAAAATATCTTTGGAGGCGAGCTTAAAGGCTATACCGAACTCTTAAGCGAGTCACGTGATGAGGCTTTAGAACGTATGAAAGAACAAGCGCGCTCACTCGGAGCCAATGCAGTTGTCAATGTACGCTTTTCAACCTCATCAGTGGCCGCAGGTGCCGCAGAGCTTTATGTCTATGGAACGGCGGTCAGTGTAAACTAATGGATGAAGGGACTGAAATAATTATCAATATTTTCCTTATTCTTATTCCTATTGTTTTGGGATATTTTATTGGTAAACATTTGGAGAAAAAGCACTATATCTCAATTAAAGAGCGTGAAAAAGAGTATGCCCATATTCCAACGATAGGACTCAAGCATCCCCTTCAACCTGATTTGGTAACTGAATCCAAACTCGTTAGTGGTAGTGTGGTTATCTCAATAGATCATTTTAAACGTCTTGTCGCAGCCTTGCGTAACATCTTTGGTGGAAATATTGCGGCCTATGAGTCACTGATTGACCGAGCGCGCAGAGAAGCGATATTACGTATGAAAGAGCAGGCCTTAGATGCTGATGAGATTATCAATATCCGAATTGAGACTTCTTCTATCTCTAAAAACTCTCGCAAGGGAAGTATCGGTAGTGTTGAAGCTTATGCATATGGAACGGCATTAAAGTATTGAAATTCAACACCTCATTGCCTGATGATGATGTCAATGTCAGTAAAAGTTCAGCACTTTCAGATTTGACATGGATGGTTTTAGGGACGATGCTAATTCTTCTCTTTTTATACTTTACCCTTGGTTCACTCATCGAACTTGGTGTCAAAAATATCTCCGTCAAAAATGAACAGAAATTTTTCTCCTACCTCCCTATCGATACACTTTTTAAAGAAGAGAACAATCAAAGCACTCCCTATCAAAAACTACTTGATGAATCAGCCCACTGTTTTAATTCTCCCTACCACTTCATTCTCAATCTCAGTGAGGACAATGTATCCAATGCCTACGCCCTACCCGGTGGGTTTATTATCATAAACCAAGGACTGATACATAAAGCTACTTCTGAAAATGAACTCTTTTTTGTCCTCGCACATGAAGTAGGTCATTTTAAAAATCGTGATCATTTAGAGGGAATTGGTCGTGGTTTTATGGCGATTACCTTAAGTGCTATGATGGGTCTCTCTGATGCCAGTGAATTGATGAGTACCTCTTTAAACTTTGGTGAAAGTCACTTCTCAAAAAGTGCTGAGAGTGAAGCAGATCTTTATGCGGTAGACATGATGATGTGCAGATATGGTCATTCTACTGGTGCGACTGATTTTTTTAAACACCTTCCCAGTGATAGTCAAAATACACTCTTTTCGAGCCATCCTAAAACACTCGAACGTATTAAAAATTTAGAATCTTATATCAAGAAAAAGAACTATCCAGTAGGAACGCTTAAAAGTTTTCGTTAACTCTGAACCAACCGGCAATAGAGTAGCGAGCACAGTTTGAGATCAATACTTCATGCGGAAATTTTTCACTTAAAAATATCACCACCACACCCTTGCGTGGTTGCACTTTTTTAATAACTTCACTGCCATCCTCACTATAAATAAGCATCTCTCCTCCATCATCTTCTTTCCAGTCAGGATTGAGATAGACCACTGTTGTTAATTTTCGATTTGATCTGCCTTTAAAGGCATCAACATGCTTTTGATAAAAGGCACCTTTTTCATACAGTGCGAAGTGTGTTTCATAATCATACAAGCCCATATAAAGACGTCGATTTATCGCTTCTCTAAGTGAGTCTCCCCATGCAAGAAAGGCTTCCTCAGCCTCTCCAGAACCATCAATCCAATGAGTTTTATCACTACGAATCTTTTGTGCCAAATGTTCTTCAGATCCTCGTCCAATTTGTGCTTCTGTAAGTTCATCATCTTTCAAACCTTGTGCACGTGAACACAAGCCATCAATAATATTCTCAGAAATCAAAGTATCAAATATTATATACCCCTCGTCCACTAAGGCATCTGCTATCAAGTCTGCTGTATTTTCATCTATTGTGTTTTTCATGACAATATTATAGTAGAATGCGCCCATGAATAAAACTATATTGGGTATCGATCTTGGTGGCTGTATGAGTGGAAACTCAGCTTATGTCTTAGCGCGCTATGAAAATGAAAAGATTGTTGTCACAGAACACTTTAAAGAGCCAAAACATAAAGATCATCTTGAGTGTGAAAAGTACTTGATAGAGACACTGAACAGACTCCGTCCAGATATGATTTGTATTGATGCACCTTTAAGCTTGCCTAGAGTTTTAATAGACCCTGCATTTATTCCAAAACAAAGAGTTGGCAAAGGTGAGGTTTTAAATCCTTTTCTTTTTCGTGATACGGACTATTTTTTATATAAAGAATTTGGACTTAAACCCATGCCTCCTGCGGGAGACCGTATCGGTCGTTTGACTGCGCGTGCGGTCTCTTTACTTAGACAACTTAAGTATGATGGCAGCGCGCTGGAGATAGAGGGTAAATATGTACCTATCTATGAGGTCTATCCTAAACAGATTGCACACCATTTGGATCTTTTACCTTATAAAGACACGCCAGAGAAAACACTCAGCGCGCTGGGTCTAACGTTAGAAGACTATGATGAACATGTCATTGATGCACTGCTGTGTGTGTACGCAGGTTCAAAGATACTCAAAGGTGACTTTATAGGCACCGATAAAGAAACAAAAAAAGAGGGCTGGTGCTATCCAATAATATGAATGAAAAACACTTTACAATCTTACTTATCTTTGCCATGTTTTTATGGGGTGTGGGCTGGAGTGCTTTGAAATTTCTCACCCCAAATATCTCTTATGAAGTGATCTCTTTTTGGCGTTTTTTCATTATGTTTCTCAGTTTTTTACCCATCATCTACTTTTTCAAAGAGCCTATTAAACTGAGTAAAAAAAGTATCTACTATGTCCTTATTGGTGCCGTGTTAAACGTTACTTTTATGATATTGGCATTTTTAGGCGTAAAGTATGGAAGCGCTGGTGGGGGTGGTGTAATTATCACCACACTTAGCCCAATCCTCACCTTTTTAGTTATGGCAATCATCTTAAAAAGGATGTTGCCTAATGCCCAGATTATCGCACTTTTTCTCGGTCTACTCGGTGGTCTTTTAATGATTCAAAGTGATACACAAAATCTTATCTCATTTTTTAATAGTGCAGAATTTTTCTTTCTACTGTGTGCGTTAACATGGGCTTTTGTTGGGGTCTTAGCACAATATTCAGGGTCAACCATCCACCCTATCCACTACAGTTTTTTAATCTCGATTGTTGCAACAATCATTCTCTTCTTTATGGCACTTCCCTATGATATATTAAGTGTATTTGATGAAGGTTTGGAGTTTTGGATGGCATTAATTTATTTAGGGGTTTTAGGACAAAGTGTAGCAACAACAATATTTTTTGTAGCCTCTAGTAAACTGGGTTCAGCAAAGGCAAGTTCATTTATGTTTTTAGTCCCTATCTTTGCGCTTATCTCCGCTTACGCACTCCTAGGAGAAGAGATGAAGCTGCACATTATCTTAGGTGGGAGTATTTCACTCTTCTCTGTCTTTTTAATTAACAGAGCTAAAAACAGTTAAATGATGTCGTAGATTTTTTCTAAAGGACGACCAATAACGGCCTTATCCCCTTTAATAATAATCGGACGCTCAATCAATTTAGGATTTTCTACCATTGCATTGATTAAGATTTTTTCATCTTCGATGCAGGCCAAGTCCATCTCTTTATAAATAGCCTCTTTTGTCCGCATCAACTCACGCGCAGAGATACCAATCATCTTTAATAATGAAGCAATCTCTTCATACGTTGGATTTACATCAAGGTACTTAAATACCTCACACTCAATCTCTTTTTCTTCTAAAGCCTTCAGTGCTTCTCGAGATTTTGAACAACGTGGGTTATGCCAAATAATTACTTTACTCATTGCCTATCCTTTTGTTTAAATTTAAAATAAATTTTCTTTCTCTCGTTCTCGTTTACAGTACTCTTTTGCTTGATTTAATTTGGCCTTGTGAACAGGGTCTGCCAGTGCATCAGGATTTACATTTTTAAGATAATACTCCACATAACGACACAGGTCTAATGAACCTATTATATTGGAATCTTTTTTAAATTTTTGAATCTCATTTGAGCGCTCAGAGTTTTTAAACAGTGATTTATTGAACTCATATCCGAAGTAGCCAAGGGATTGTTTATATTGATGATCTAACTTCTCTTTTACATTTTTAAAAAATTCTAAAAATTCCACTTTATGGGCATTTTCAAAAGCCTCTAAAACATCAAAAATTGCTTCCATCTCTTTTCTAGAAGTCCCCAATCTATGAACAGCATCAACATGTCCTCTACGGATATGTTTAAGCGTTCCTTCAAATTCTTCTTTCTCTTCTTTGTTAGAAAATTGATTCTCTTTGAGACGTACTTCATAAGATTTTTTCTGATTGTTTAGCTCTTGCTCTTTTAGGATGAGAAGCTGTATCTCTGCCTTCAGAGATTCATACTTTTTTTGTTCTGCTTTATAATCATCTTGCGCATTTAAAAAATCTTGTTCATACACTTTTGCAGCGAATTTACTCTTTTTTATAAACTCAGAATGACTTTTATCAAGATGCATAATACTTTGAAATTTTGTTAAAAGCTCTTTATTGTAAATACCCATATCTATCTCTTTAAACATTCCTGCCGCAGAGAAAATAAAATCTTTAAAAATAGCGTATTTAAAACTGTCATCAAAATCAAATCCAATGGCATTGAAATATTTTTTAACTATGAGGATATCATCATTAAAATATTGTAAGACAATAGTGTTTTGTGGGACGCTTAGAGTAATCATGCATAGTAACTTTATAAATTATTTTCCACTATAATAGCATCAATAGACTATAAAATTTGTTAAAGAGAGTGAACATGTGTGCACTATTTGGAATTGTCGGTTCTTATGAACAAAGCGTAGCATTAAACAGTGTTCAAACCATGCAGCATAGGGGACCTGACAGCTGTGAAGTTATTACACAAACTAATCTTTTCTTTGCACACAGCGCGCTACATATCCAAGAAAAAAATCCAAAAAAACGACAACCACGACGTTCATCTGATATTATAATTTCATTTAATGGCGAAATCTATAATTTTCAGACTTTAAAAGAGACCCACAACTTATCACATAACAGTGATGAGTTAGATGTTATTTTAGAACTCTATAAACGCTATAAAGAGACATTTGTCTCCTATCTTGATGGAATGTTTAGCATTGCTATTTTTGATCAAAATAGACTCTATCTTTTCAGAGACAGATTTGGTAAGAAACCGCTTTATTATCTTCAAACTGAACACACATTTATATTTGCTTCTGAGATCAAAGCCCTTAAACCACATCTTAAATCACTCTCTTTAAATAATGATGCTCTGCTCTCTTATCTCAACTTCCTCACCCCTACGACGCCACACACTTTTTATGAAGGGATACAGAAACTCGACTCAGGCACTATGCTTATGTATAAAGATGGAAAGTCTAAGATAAAACCTTATTACAATCTTTTAGAGACCCCTTTAAAAGAACACTCACGCACGTCTTCTAGTAAAGAGATTCAAGGATTATTGGAGCACTCAGTAGAACAGAGAATTCAAGCTGATGTGCCTATCGCAGCGCTACTCTCCGGTGGTATAGACAGTGCGCTGATTAATGCCATCGCTAAAAACCAAGGTCACGCTTTACCTACGTACACCTTGGGCTATAAAGAGTATCAAAAATATGATGAGCGCGCTCAGGCTTCCAGCACTGCTGACTTTCTTGGTCTTCAAAACACACAAGTAGAGATCTCTCAAGAAGATTTTTTCTCTGCACTGCCTCAGGTTTTAAACACACTTGACGAACCTTTAAATGATCCCGCAGCAGTACCCCTATATATCTTAATGCAAAAAATAAAAGAAGATGGCTATAAGGTTGTTCTTAGTGGTGAGGGCAGTGATGAAATCTTTCTAGGTTATAGACAGTACTTTGAGTTTTTAGATATTGAAAATATTAAAAAACTGCGCCATAAAAACTGGATGAAAAACTATCTCAAAGAGAACTTTTCACATAAACGTGAATGGGTTTGGTACAAAAGAGTATTTGAAGGCAGCACCCTTTTTAGAGGATCTAGTGAACTTTTTAATGATGAACAGTTGAACAAACTTTTACGTCAAAACATTCCAGATAATAACTCTCTAAGCTTTTTCTCAGAACAAGAGAAGACCTTCAAAAATTCACGTTTTGAAGAGGAGAGCTTTTGGTACACGTATCGTGATCTCAAACATCATCAAGGAGAGTACTTTTTAAACAAGTTAGACAAAATATCTATGGCACACTCACTTGAAGCGCGTACACCGTTTCTAGATCATCACTTGGTCGAGTCTGTTTTTTCTCTTGATCCTAAGATACGTATCAAAGAGAATCGAACCAAACATCTTCTCAAAGAGATCGCAGCCAATTATCTTAGCCCTGAAATCATAGCGCGCAAGAAAAAAGGATTTTCAAACCCCTATATGGAATATCTCAATAACTCTAGCGCGCTGGACATCATTACACAGGTTAATTCAAAGACGAGATTATTTAAAGATGAATCGTTAAAATTCTATCTAGAAGGGTCTAAAAAAGGGAGATTTAAACATCATGTTTGGGGTCTGTTTGTACTCTCACACTGGCTGCGTGAGAATCTTCTTTAAAGAGTAGTAAAGTTCTACTCTTCAAACATCAGTGCCAACTCTAAGGTTCCGCTGATGTAGTTCGCAAAAAAGTTTAATACGTCCACGTCGGAAAGGTTAAATTCCCCTTCTAGCTTATTTAGAAGTTGTAAAATTCCGATGACTTCATGTTTAGAATCGAAGATAGGAATACTCAAAACATTACGTGTTTTAAATCCACTTTTCTCATCAATTTTTGCCATAAAATCTTCGTTTTCATAAGGGTTATTTTCAATAATAGCCTCATGCTTTTCAAAGGTTTTTCCTACGATCCCAGAGTCTAAACCAAGGGCAATACGTCCGATACCATCGGCATACTTTGTCCACAACATTTTAGTATCACAATCAACCATAAAAAGTGAACAGCGCTCTGCTTTAAGCAGTTCACGCGCCTCTTCAGAGATCGTAATAAGTGCTTTTTCTAGATCTTTTTCTTGAGTTAACTCTCGTGCAAAATCTGCAATCTGTCCATATATTTCTCTACTCATCTTCTGACGCCATATCCATTAAAACTTCGGCGATATCATTCATCGCTATAATCCCAACCATCTCACCACCAAAGGTAACAATCAGACGATTCACTTTTTGCTGTACCATCATTTTAGCGGCGTACCTAATATGTAATTCCGCCATCACTTGTAGTATCGGCTTTGTGGAGATATCATAAACATTTAAAAGGTCCATATCCCCATCTTGCTCAAAAATCGCATTTAAGATGTTAGTATAGGTCACAATCCCATACGCATCATGCTCATCACGACGTTGAACAATCACCGACTTTACATTTTCTCGTTTCATCAACTGTAAAAGCTCACGTACTCCCGCAAATGCAGAAATAGTCACAACCTTATCTTTAGGCGTCATAATATTTTTAACGTAGATATCTTTCATTTTACACTTCCTCTCTGATTTGATTTTCAAACTTTTCAAGTTGTTTGGGCGCAATGCCAGCTAAGTGTGAGATAGGCATTGACAATACCATCCCATGACCTGTATTTTCAAGATCTAATCCCTTGTTCAACGCTTTCATCACTTTCAAACAGGTATTTTTTTCTAAAACAAAAAAGAGCAGAGACTCTGAACGTTCATAAGTAAGACCAAAAAAGGTCTTTTTCTCATTAAGACCAATTCCATTTCCCTGAGTAATAGTTACCCCACCGGCACCATTTTCCTTAGCAATATCTATTGCCTCATTCTCTTTTTCTTGCGCAACAATCGCAATCAAAATTTCAAACTTCATCTACTTCTCCTTATCTTTGTGTTTTAATTTTATTTCTGAAAGTATCCCGTATGCCATCACCGTAATCATGGGGAACAACGAGGCAAAAGCGATCAAGCCAAAGCCATCAATCAAAGGACTACGTCCCTCAATATTTGTCGCTAAGCCTAAGCCAAGTGCTGCAACTAAAGGAACGGTTACTGTTGACGTTGTTACTCCGCCTGAGTCATAAGCGATAGGGATAATATATTTGGGTGCCAAAAATGTCAATATAATCACAAGAGAATAACCCACAATAATATAATAATGAATCGGATCACCCGCAACGATGCGGTAGGCACCCAAAGAGATACCTACAGCCACCCCAATCGCTACAGTTAAGCGTAAAATGAGTTGGTTTATTTTACCCTTAGAGATATCTTGTACCTTATGTGCAATGGCTAAGAGAGCAGGTTCTGCCATGGTAGTTGAAAAACCTATCGCAAAACCAAAAAGGTAGATATAGAAGTGATTGTTTTGTTGGGTAAGCTGGCGCGCCATAGTCTCGCCAATCGGGAAGAGTCCCATCTCTAAACCTTCAATAAAAGCATAAAGACCTAAAATTACAAAGACTATACCTAAGGCTATTTTGTCCAAATTTGGTACCGATTTTTTGATGATAAGATACTGAAATGAAAAGATAACAACCAAGATAGGAAAAACATCTTTTACCACAGAAAAAAGATCCATAATTAACCCGACAATAACCTCTGATGTACTTTTCACTACCTCTTGTGTAACGTTATCTGCCAGCGCGCTGACTGCGTGAACCTCACCAAAGCTGTAGACAAAAAGCCCATATGCTTGCACAAATATCATAGGCGTTAGTGAGGCGAAAGCAATCAATCCAAAGCCATCTATAACAGGGTTTCTTCCACGAATAGCACTTGCAAGCCCTACCCCTAAAGCGGCAACGAGCGGTACGGTGACAGTCGAAGTCGTTACTCCCCCTGAGTCATAGGCCAAGCCAACAATCTCAACGGGGACAAAAAATGTCAAACTGACAACTAAAACGTAACCCGTGATGATATAGTAATGAATAGGATGACCCGTTAAAATCCGAAACGTTCCTAAGGCGATAGCAAAACCAACAGAGAAAGCAACGGTGATACGTAAAAAGAAAGCATCAATTTTTCCCTCAGAGATAAAAGCAGCCTTATTGGCGATGGCGATCAGTGCGGGTTCTGCGATGGTGGTGGAAAACCCTATCAAAAAGGCAAAAGAGAGCAACCAAAAAACGGAGCCTTTTTTAGCAAACTCATGCGCTAAATTTTCTCCGACAGGAAAGATACCGATTTCCAGACCTTGAATAAAAACAGCCAAACCCACTGCAACAATCAAAAACCCTAAAGCGATAGAACCAAGGTTTTCAGGCACACTCTGAATAATAAAAATCTGAAAAAAACCAATCACTACAATGATAGGGAGTAAATCCATAAAGGAAGATTTTAACAATTTTACAAGTAACTTCAGCTGCTCCATTTTTATATGTTACTTTAGTGACTAAGTTCTAAGTCTTCATCATCACGAAAAATGATAGCCAACTCTAAATATCCACTGATATAGTGAGAAAAGAAGGTTAGAAATTTCACATCTTCTTCATCAAATCCTACATCTTTTTTGTTTAAAAGCTGAATGACGCCGATGAGTTCACGAGAAGAGTTAAAAATAGGCGTTGCTACAATATTACGGGTAATATATCCAGTTGAGTGATCAATATCAGAATTGAAACTGCTGTTGTTATAAGGATCGTTTTCAATCAAAGAGTTTTTAGACTTTACTGTCAAACCTACAATCCCTTTATTTGCAGGCAAAACAAGTTTTTCTATCCCATCAGAAAGCGTTGTCCAGAGCATCTCTCTTTTGCGACTGTAGATATACATCGTACATCTCTCCGCATTGATAAGGTTTTTAGCGTACTCTGAAATCATCGGTAAACCACGCTCAATAGAGGTGTTGTCCAACAAGGCGTGACCAAATTCTGCGAGAGTATTATAAGACTTTACGTATTTCATAAACTGACCTTCAATAAATATGCATCTATTATATTGCGAAAGAGGTTAAAACTCTCTATGTTTATTTTTAGATGATTTAGTTTAGCAACTTTTGGTTACAAAAATATTTTTTACTATGTTTTTATATTATCCAAGGCTATTTAATCTATTCTTTAGTAAAATGCCAAAAAAATAACTCAGGATTTATACATGAAAAAAATAGTCTCATCTCTAATAGTGTTTTTTCTATTTAGCGCAATTGCCAATGCATCAGATGGCGTCAGATCAGGTTTGATTCTGAGTCTAGGAGTTGGTGGACATTCAACGACTATTGTTGAAGGTAGCGATAGCGAATCGGGTCTAGCAACATCATTTAAAATTGGTTATGGATTTGGAAGTCAATTTTCACTTTATTATTTAAGCAATGTTGCATGGTTCTCTAAAGACTATACAGACGGTTATGGATACACCGAATCCAATCTTTTTACATCTGGCATCGCTGGTCTTGGCGCTTCTTATTACTTTAGTCCAAACTCTGAGTCCCTTTATCTTTCTGCTGCCTATGGATTTAACAGTTTTAATGATTTTTCTAATGGCGAAGCTATCGCAAGCGGTACAAGTATGATGCTGGGGTTGGGGTATTCTACTGGTCACCTTCAATTTGAAGTTGATTATATACCAGGCACTTTAAGTGAAAATTCTATCGGAGATCCTATTGATGTTGTGACAGAGAGTCTTATGCTCACCATAAATTACCTTTGGTACAGTGGTCCAAGTCCCGAACCTACACCCACTGAGTATAAAAATCAAAATAATAACAACCCTACTCTAGAAGATTCTGAAGAGATTATCTATTAGAGACGCTCCTCTTTAAAAGACTCTCAGAGCAGCAGCTCTCATTAACCCTCAACAAGTAGTTGATACACACTTTCTTCACAAATAAAATACACCCTATAGAAACTATTCATTACAATAAGTTTAATTTAGTAGAAAAATCATCAAGATAAAATGTAATTGTAAGTAAAATAGGTTTTCACACAATAAGGATTATTTTTGAAATTATTTTATGCACTACTACTGATCACTCTATTTACAAGCACACTAAGTTCTGAGTCATTTGAAGACTTTAAAAACGGTGGCGACTCTAGCATGAAAGAGTTTGAAGCTTTTAAGAAAAAAGAACTCTCTGAATTTGAGAAGTATAAAAAAGAGATTGATGCGGCTTATTCATCGTATAAAAAAGAGTTGGGTGTTTTTTGGGAAAAGCCTGAACTATCCACTAAAAAAGATTGGGTTTCATATTCTGGTGATAAAAAGACAAAAACAAAGGTTGACTTTAAAAATAATGTTATTGTCATCGAAACCATCGCCACTTCAAAAAAAGAAGCCGAAGCAAAATTAAAAACTGCCCTAGCACGGAGTATCACTATCGATACAAAAAAAGCGGTTGAGAGTGATGCGCTTCAAAGTAAAATTTATAAAATTTCAAAAAAAGCATCTCACAGCGTAAAAAATTCAAAAGTTAATACTCAACCTATTTTAGCCCCTGTCGTTTTTTCCGCAAAACCTAGTAAAAAAAGTGTCAAAAAGTATGTTAACAACAAAGTAAAAAAAGAAGAAATAAAGACAAAACCATCAAAAATCCACACCGCAAAAGTTTACAGTGTGAGCGTTGCTCTACCAAAAAACACAACACTAAAACGTTCTGCCGTTTTTGAAGCAGAAGTGAGAAAAAATGCCAAGCGTTTTGATCTTCCTGTACCCCTTATCTTTGCCATCATGCATACAGAGAGTGACTTTAACCCTTTTGCAAAATCACACATCCCTGCCTTTGGTTTGATGCAGATTGTTCCACGTTCAGCAGGTGTGGATAGTAATAATTTTCTTTACAAAAGCAAGGCACGTCCAAGCTCATCGTACCTATATAATTCAAACAACAATATCGAAATGGGCAGTGCTTATCTACACATCGTTTACTATCGCTATTTACGTAGTATCAAAGATCCCACCTCAAGACTTTACTGTACTATCGCCGCTTACAATACAGGCTCAGGAAATATTGCTTACGCTTTTACAGGTAAATATAACATGAAAAAAGCAGCCCCTAAAATCAATGCTATGAGTTCAGACCAAGTGTATGCAAAACTGATGAAAGATTTACGTTTTGATGAACCGAAGCACTATCTTAAAAGGGTAAAAAAGCGTATGAATTCTTATAAAAATGCATATATGGTTCAACGATAAAGATGATTAGATATTTTTTCGTCTTTACCCTCTTTGTCATCACGCTTCACGCAGACATCACAATCATCACCTCTCTTTCAGGTATAAAAAATACCGAATACTACTCTCAAAATCGTTTGGCGCAGATGGATAATAAACAAGGGGTCATCTTAGACTTAGAAAACCGTGAGTTAACCATTATGTTAAAAAAAGAGAAGCATTATACCCATGGAAGTTTTGATTTTTTTCATCGTGAGCTTGCGCTTTTACTAGAAGGCAATGAAGAGGTTCTCGAAAAAAAATTTAAAAACCTTCGTAAAAGTCTCAACAAGCAAGGGCTGAGTGACAAACAGATTGACACCATGTTGGCACAGATTGGAATTAATTATAAAAAAGTAGCTGAGTACACTTCTCCTTTGACCCTCAAAAAAACGGCTAGGTCAAAGGTGAGTAATTATCCTTGTGATCGTTATGAAATCATCTTTGAAGGTGACCCTATATCTGAAGTGTGTAGTTCACAAAAAGTAAAAGAGTATATTGATAAAGAGATAGATTGCTCTGTTCTTCAAGAGATCACTCAACGTGTCAACTCAATGACTAAAAACCTCCCTTTTTATTTTGGAAAAAGTGAACACAATCTTTTACAAGATAAGGGCTACATTTTAGAGTCAGCGCGCAAGTCTATGGGGATGAAACAGATCAGTGTTAAAACACTCAATATCTCAAGGTCTAAAATCAAAGCAAATATTTTTAAAGTACCTGCGGGTTACACAGAAGTCACACTTCAAGAACTTCTTTTTAAGAAATAGTAGGAGTTAAACTCATGCAAAAAACTGGATCCATTACCTGTAGTGGTGGCGTTATTCATACTGAATTACTGGCTCAGAGCAGACTTGCTATAGCAGATGAGAACAGTGCCTTTAAAATTGTAGATCTTAAGCATAACAACAACACACTTTTTGGTTTAAAACTAAAAACTGCTATCACCACCACCACTCAACATAACATCTCCTTCTCTCAAGATGGAAAACTTTTAGCTTTTAGTGAAATAGGTAAACCCATAGTAAGAGTCTTAAATGTTGAGCAAAAATCCATTCTTTACTCTTTTTCAAAACATAAAGATGGGGTCGAATCACTTTGTATCTCTCCGAATGGACGTTACTTAGCTACAGGTGGGATAGATGGAAAAGTCTTTCTTTTTAATCTTATCAATGGTCGATACCTAGCACGATTCTCTTCACATCCTGACTATATATCACAGCTTCGTTTTAGCCCAAATGGAGAGTACCTTACATCAACAGGTTATGAGGGTGGGTTGATTGCTACCAACACACATACCTATACTTTAGCAAAAAAAATTCGTCCCCATAAAAATCGTGTTGCCTACTTTATCTATGGTAAAAAAGATGAGATTATCAGTGGTGGTGTTGATGGAGAGCTTGTTATTTTAAATTATAAAACAAAGGCCATCAATAAGCGTTTTATGTCCCCTCATGGACAGATCAGCGCGCTTTGCCTAACAAAAGATGCCAAATATCTTTTTGTAGCAGGCATACAAAATTACATTGCTGTTTATGAAACAGATCAATATAGTGAACTCAGTTCTCACTATATCAAACTTGAGTCCAAAGCCAATTCTCTAGAAATAAGTGAAGATGGACAATCTTTACTCATTGGATGTGAAAATTCTAAGCTTGAAGTTTACAAACTTTTTGACACCAAAGAGTTGACGACCAAACTCCAAGAGAAAGATTATAAAGCGGCTCAAGAGATCATCAAAAAAGACCCTCTGATAGAGAACACCAAAGAGAAACAGATGTTTGATACTATCTGGGAGAAAAGTTTTAATGCGGCTATGAAACTTCTTATCAAAGATGATGAACCACGTGCCAGCGCACTGCTAACTCCATTTTTTAATGTATCAAAACTCTCATCACTTGCTATTAAACTACTTGATAACTTCAAACACTATAAAAAGTTAAAAGAGCTTATATCAGGTAAAAAGCTCAGTGCCGCTTACTCTTTAGTACAGCAACATCCTTACCTAGAAGAGACTCCTGTTTATCAAAAACTAGAACAACACTGGGAGAGTAGTTTTGCCCGTGCTAAAAAAATAATGTTGACAAAAAATGATGCTCCAACGGCGAAAATCGCCCTACAAGACTTTATGAATGTTCCAAGCAAAACACCTATTATTCAGATACTACTTAATGATATCAATACCTTTAAATCACTTATCTCAGCGATAAAGAAAAAGGATTTTCAAAGTATTTTAGCCATCATCGCAGCGCACCAATATCTAAAAAACACTTCTGAATACCAAGAAGCGATGCAGATGGCAGAAAAGATTATCGATATTGCCAACGCAAAACTAAGGGAACACGACTACCACAGTGTACAAGTTTATGCAAAGCTAATTCTTTCAGTTCCTCATCTTCAAGAACAAGCACAGTCTCTTAAAGACTATGCCTATGGTGCAGCTCTATTTATGCACGCCTATAATGAAGCAGATAAATTTGCCTGCTTAACTCTTTTAGATAAGTACCCTTTTCTTGAAGAGATGAAAGAGGCTGAAGAGATCGAAGAGATGTGGAGAGAGATGATGTTGGTCTGTGAAGAGGCTTCTTATAACGGAAATATAAAAGTCATCAAAGAGACTCTAGGAGACTTTATCAAAATTGAATCACGCAGTGAAATTATCGCTTCGTATCTTAAAACTTCTTATCTCTTTCAAGTCAAAAAATTTGCAACATCAAAACAGCTCTCCAATCCAGATGTCGTCAAGGGACTAAAACTCTATCTGCATCTGTTTAATTATGATCAAGATATCGGTCTGCTTATCAAAAAATTACGTCAAGTAAGAGGTTTCGATTTTGATCTGGGTGACAATGAGATGGAGGAGAAAGATGAGTGTAACTGGCTAGAAGTCTGTGGCAGTAATCCAGCAAACCTCATTTTTTCTAAAAGTAAACAGTGAAAATTACACTTCTCTATGAAAACAGTGATTTTCTAATTGCCTATAAACCAGCAGGACTGAATTTTCACTCCGAAGAGGAGATAGGATTTGCCAGCTTACTCAAAGAGCAGTTAAACCTAGACGTCCTAAATCCCGTTCACCGACTCGATAAAGTCACATCGGGCATGGTTATTTTTGCTAAAAATCTCTCCACAACACAAGCATTTCAAATTCTTTTTGAAAGTAAAACGATCTCTAAATATTATCTCGCACTCAGTACAAAAAAACCACGTAAAAAACAAGGTTGGATAAAAGCAGATATGAAAAAAGGTCGCCGTGGCTCTTGGATGCTCGCACAAACAAAAGAAGACCCGGCCATCACACACTTTTTAAGTACCAATATCGCTGAAAATCTACGTGCTTATTTGATTCGACCCTATACTGGAAGAACCCATCAGATACGTGTAGCACTTAAAAGTATCGGCGCACCAATTCTCGGTGATGAACGATACAGCGCACTAGAAGAGGCCAAGAAAGAGGATCGAACATATCTTCATGCTTACGCGCTTAAATTCACTCTCTTAGATGAAGAGTATACATTTGTCCATCCCCCTAATGAGGGCAAAAAATTCTGTTCTGAAGAATTTTTAAACTACCTACAAAGTATTAAAGAACCCTTTACTCAGCTCTAGAAAGTGTAATGGTACTTCTTTTGCTTACTCTACTGCTCTAAACTATCTGACAAATATGACGATATACCTTCATAAGAAATCTAAACAATTTAGAAGACAATCTACATTAGATAATAAAAATAAAGGAGTTATCATGCCAGTAGTAAGCTCACTAGGTATCGGATCAGGTGTTTTAACCGCTGATATTATTGATAAACTCAAAGAAAATGAAAAATCTGCGACGGTTACACCAATAGAGACTAAAATTACAGCTGCACAACAAAAAGAAGATGCAATGTCTCTTTTGGAGTCACTTGTCACTACCTTTAAAAGTAACGCTTCTGCATTGAGTCAAGATACACTCTATCAAAAAAGAACGGTGAGTAGCGGGACAGATGATGTTACCGTTACCGCTAAAGATGGTACCTCAATTCAAAATTTAAGTATCACTGATATCGCATTGGCCAAAACTTCCGTGCAACAATCAGGTTCATTCGCTGATACCACAAGCACTATTGCCTCAGGTGTTGGCTCAATGAATATTAATATTGATGGCAAAGATATTGCCATTGAATACAATGCAGGAAGCACTTTAGAGGATTTGAAAAAATCAATCACTGATTCTGATGCGAACAACTATCTTACAGCCAGTATCTTACAAGTTGGTGAAGAAGAATACACATTGGTGCTGACTTCAAAAGATACTGGGTTAGATCAAAATATCACCATTACGGATGATACTGGAAATCTTGATACCAGTCTCTTAAGTACGACACATAAATCTGGGACCTTTGCCGCTGCTGATGACTTTATTGCAAACAGTGGTAGTACTGGGACCTATGACATTACAGTAGGTACTGAAGCACCTATTTCACTTGCTTACGATGACACCACGACATTAACACAATTGATGGAGAGCATTAATAGTGATGCCTCTTTACAAGATGTGGTTCATGCCAATATCGTACAAGAGGGAGAGTTCGACTTTAAATTGGTACTTACTCCTATTGGTACTCAAAAAGATGCAACCATTACAATAGCAGATACTGTTACAACGGGTTCAGGTATGCTTGTGGGCATTACAGATGGAGCAATGGCTGTAGGTAACCTCAATGAGGTTCAAGCCGCAACTGATGCCTCATTTAAATATAATGGAATCACCATCACTAGAGATACCAATAGCTTTGATGATGTACTCTCCGGAGTCAGTATCACACTCAATACCGATGGAGGTAGCTCTGACATTAGTATTACGCAAGATAGACAACCTATTATTGATGAGTTAAACACCTTTGTTGCCAGCTATAACACTTTGATAAATGAGCTCGGAGACATGACAGGTGCGGATCTGGATAATGGAAAGGTCGGTGTATTTAATGGAGACAATACGGTTCGATCCATTGGTCGAGATATTACACGTCTTATTACCTCTGTTAATGCTGATGGACAATCTCTAGCACAGTACGGAATTGAACTCAATGAAAACGGTGAAATGAGTTTTACTCCTGGAGGTGTAGACAGTGAAGTTGATGATGGTTTTGACTATTTAATGGATCAAGACTCAGCTGCTGTTGCAACATTTTTTAGCGGCTTAACTACCGTCGATGATCTTGGCAATAGTAGTCGCCAAGTAGGGATATTTGAACAACTCAATATCGATTTACTTAAAGTGACTAAAAATAATGGAACACTTGATCTCTACACAACAGGAATCAAAACTGAAGTGACTTCACTCTCTGAGCAACATGAAAAAACACTGGCTCTACTTGAAGCGCGCTACGAGACTATGACAAAACGCTTCATCGCTTATGATGGTGTTATCAATAGTCTCAATGCACAGTCTGCTTCTCTCACCCAACAAATAGATATGGCAATCGCCGCAGCACAAGGTTAATATTATGTATAACAATAACGCTTACAATACTTACTCACAGAACAATGTCAGTGTAGAATCACCTCAAAAACTGATACAAATGCTTTTTGAGGGCGTACTTCGTTTTAATACTCTAGCAAAAAGTGCCATCAATAAAGGTGACATCGAGAAGAGAACCTACTGGGTCAATCGCTCAAATGCCATTTTCTCGGAACTTATTTCAACTTTGGACTACGACCAAGGTGATATTTCTCACTATCTTAATGGTCTTTATGCCTACCAAATGCAAGAGCTCTCTTTGGCCAATATCAATAATGACCCTAAAAAACTAGACGATGTCAACCATGTTGTTAAAGGTCTTTTAGATGCATGGAGAGATGTTAATGAAGTGGCTCAGTAAATTTAAAATTGCTATTGCGGAAGAAAATCCAATAGAGATTGGGAAACTTCTAAAAGAGGTACCTATTTTTAAAAGTAGTGTAAAAGCTACCGAAGCACTTTTTCTTATCAAAGAAGCTGATAAATTGATGCAACGCCTTCAATCTGAAAACTTAGAGATGAAAAACAAACTTAAAAAACATATCGACTTTATGAAGTCTACCCAGAATAACGCCCCTTCAAACCTAGATATCTCCCAATAAACCTATCTTTGGAACCTTTTTTGCTTATAATAAGCAAAGAAATTCTCTAGGATGACACATGCTTAATGGTAAAAATATCCTCATAACCGGTGGAACAGGTAGTTTTGGTAAACAATTTGTCCGCACTATTTTAAAAAACTACACCCCAAATAAAATTATCATCTACTCACGTGATGAACTTAAACAGTATGAGATGGCTCAAAAATTTGATCAATCTTGTATGCGATATTTTATCGGCGATGTTCGTGACCTTCAACGTTTGGAGAAAGCAATGCATGGAGTAGACTATGTGGTTCATGCTGCTGCACTTAAACATGTTCCTATCGCTGAGTACAACCCTATGGAGTGTATCAAAACCAATATCAATGGGGCACAAAATGTCATTGATGCGTGTATCAAAGCGAAAGTACAAAAGATTATCGCACTTTCAACAGATAAAGCAGCCGCTCCAGTCAATCTTTACGGTGCCTCTAAACTGGCGTCAGATAAACTTTTTACTGCCGCAAACAACCTAACGGGAGATCATGATATTCAGTTCTCTGTAGTGCGTTATGGTAATGTTTTAGGATCACGTGGTTCTGTTATCCCTTACTTTAAAAAACTCATTACTGAGGGAGCGACAGAGATTCCAATCACGGTTGCAGAGATGACACGTTTTTGGATTACTCTTCAAGATGGGGTTGATTTTGTCCTTAAAAACTTTGCGCGTATGCAAGGGGGAGAAACTTTCATTCCTAAGATTCCTTCTATGAAAATGACAGATATGGGAAAAGCCATTGCGCCAAATCTTCCTCAAAAGATAATCGGCATACGTCCGGGTGAGAAACTACACGAGATTATGTGTCCTGAAGATGATTCACATATTACTTTAGAGTTTCATGATCACTATGTTATCAAACCAACCATCACCTTCTCTGCACCTATAGAGTACGAAACCAATAATATTGGTGAACATGGTAAAAATGTAGAGATTGGATTTTCCTACAACTCTCGTGATAATGATATCTGGATGAGTCATGAAGAACTTTTAGAGAAAATTGCACTCAGTGAGCAAGAAGAGAAATGATTCCCTACTCCACACAGAGCATCGGTGAAGATGATATCAGCGCGCTGAGCGAAGTCCTACGTAGTAATTATCTCACTCAAGGGAAAGAGGTTGAAGCCTTTGAGGAAGAGATAGCCAGTTATATTGGCGTCAAACATGCCATCACTTTTAACTCTGCTACCTCAGCACTCCATGGTGCTTATAATGTTGCAAACCTCAGCAATGATGATGAAATTCTAACAACCCCGATAAGCTTTGTTGCCACCTCAAATATGGCCATAGAATGTGGTGCCAAACCAATATTTTGTGATGTAAAACTTGATGGGAATATTGATGAAAAATTTATCGAGCGCGCTATTACAAAAAAAACAAAGGCCATTGTTCCTGTAGATTTTTCAGGTCGTAGTGTTGAGATGGATAAGATTTTAGAGGTAGCTAAAAAGCATAACCTTTTAGTCATTAATGATGCTTCACACGCCTTTGGTAGTGAATATAAAGGCTCAAAAGTTGGTTCACATGCAGATATGACTATCTTTAGTTTTCATGCCATCAAACCTTTCACTACAGGCGAAGGTGGCTGTGTCGTGACCAATGATGATAACTATGCAAAACAATTACGTTTGATTCGCTCACATGGTATGACTAAAAAACAGCATTGGAATTCAGATATGGACTCTATGGGTTATAACTACCGTATGACGGATTTTGCGGCCGCACTGGGAAGATCTCAGCTTAAAAAAATAGATACTTTTATTGAAAAACGTAATGAGATAGCGCGCTACTATGATGAACGTTTTAAAAATCATAAACTTTTTACCATTAACACCTTGCCTGAACACATCAAAAGTACTCGACATCTTTATCCCATTATGCTCAATCCTGAACTGCACTGTCCCAAAGAGGATATTTTTGTCGCCCTTCAAGAAAAAGGCATCGGTGTACAAGTGCACTATAAACCCATTTATAAAAACAGCTTTTATGAAAAACTATATGGGAGACAGAGTCTCTTTGTTAGCGAAGACTTCTACCGCTCAGAACTCTCCATCCCTTGTCATCAAAAAATGAGCCTAGAAGATGCAGAATTTGTTGCCAATACAGTCCTTGAAGTGATAGAGTCTTATGGCTATCGTGGCTGTAGTTTTTAGGAGTACTTTATGAAAATCGCCATCATCCCCGCACGCGGAGGAAGCAAAAGAATTCCTCGTAAAAATATTAAACTTTTTCATAATCAAGAGATGATTGCTTACAGTATTAAAACAGCCATAGAGAGTGGTGTATTTGATAAAATCATTGTCTCAACAGATGATGAAGAGATCGCAGATGTGGCTAGAAAATATGGAGCAGAAGTACCTTTTATCCGTCCAGCAGAACTGAGTGATGATCATACGGCTACCATTCCTGTTATTGCACATGGCATTGAAAACTGTGGAATTGATATTCAAGATATCGACGCGGTTTGTTGTATCTATGCGACTGCGCCTTTTGTCAAAGCGTACTACATAAAAGAGGCCTTAGAGAAACTGACAGAACAAAAACGTGATTATGTTTTTAGTGCAACCTCTTTCCCCTTTCCCATCCAGCGCGCTATCAAAATAGACAAAGAAGAAAATATCTCTATGTTTCAGCCTGAGCACTTTAACACACGCAGTCAAGACCTTCAAGAAGCCTATCATGATGCGGGTCAGTTTTATTGGGGAACACCTCAGGCATGGCTAGGAGATGTCCCGATATTTTCACAAAACTCAGCCATAATTGAACTGCCTCGATACTTGGTTCAAGACATCGACAC
This sequence comes from Sulfurimonadaceae bacterium, assembly GCA_016744905.1. Lineage (GTDB taxonomy): Bacteria > Campylobacterota > Campylobacteria > Campylobacterales > Sulfurimonadaceae > BB10. The sequence goes on from JADGDM010000002.1 coordinate 27,210, forward strand.
CTTAGAGGATTTCAAGCGCGCTGAGTTGATGTATGAAGTGCTGATGAGACATGAATAAAAAGATACTTTTCCGTTGTGACAGCTCATCACTTATTGGGCATGGTCACACCCGTCGCTGTCTTGTTTTTGCCAATCAGTGCGACGAAAATGATATCAGTTTTGCCACACAAAGTTTAGAAGGCAACATAAATCATCTTATCCCCTATGCCCACCATTTTTTGAAATCAAATGACATTCAAGAGCTTTCTGCACTGATTAACAGAGAAAAAATAGACCTGCTTATCTTAGATCATTATGCGATTCATTATGAAGATGAGAAAAAGCTCAAAACACTGACGGGTGTGAAAATACTCAGCTTTGATGACACCTATGAAAGACATTACTGCGATATTTTACTCAACCACAACATTGGTGCTAAGGAAGAAAAATACAGCGCGTTAAGCCCAGACTTCACCAAACATCTCTGCGGTGAAAAGTACACGCTTATTAAAAAAAGTTTTCATCCTAAAAAAGTCTCTCTAAAGTCAAAAAAACATTTAGATATTTATCTCTCTTTTGGTGGGACAGACCCCTTTAATCTTCTACAAAATTTTATCCGAGATTTTAAAAATGTACAACATACCTTTCATATTACCACTACCTCAGCCAATGTCAGCCTATCTCAGCTAAAACAACTCAGTTTTATTCATAGAAATTTCAAACTCTATATTGATCAAGACAGTATCGCTGAAGTGATGCAAAAATGTGACTTTGCCATCATAACACCCAGTGTGAGTGTTGCCGAAGTTTTAAAGATGCAGATTCCATTTTTAGCCATTAAAGTTATTGATAATCAAAAAGAGATCTATAACTATCTAAAATCTAAACAATTTCAGACCCTAGCGCGCTATGATAGAGGAAAAATACATCTACTCCTATCTAAAATAAATACTACTTTGCCGATCTATACAAAAAGAAAACTGATACTAAGATCAGGGAAGCAACTATGCAATCAAACCCTATTAAGTTAATTAATTATACCGATCTAGATGAGGCACAGATGCGCATGGTACTTTTATGGCGCAATCATAAAAAAGTACGTCAAATGATGTACAACAAACATATTATTACACTGGCAGAGCATCTGCACTTTATTGGTGAACTAAAAACACGCAAGGATATGCAACATTTTCTAGTTCAAGGAGATGAATACCTTGGCGTTATTAATTTTAAAGATGAACATCTTGGTCTTTTTGCGAACCCTGATATGAAAGGGGTGGGAAAAATATTATTGCAATTAATTATTCAATATGGATTTGAAGAGTTAAAACACAAAAGACTCCTTGCAGAAGTCTATGATAATAACACAGTCGCCATTCATCTCTATAAAAAATTTAACTTTAAACAGATCTCTAAAAATGAAAATATCTTAACCATGGAGCTAAAAAATGAAAATAGCTAATTTTGATTTGGACAATAACAAAACGTTTATCATTGCTGAACTCTCGGCCAATCACAATGGTTCTTTATCCTTGGCTAAAAAAACTATTGCCTCAGCTGCGCGCTCAGGTGCAGACGCCATAAAACTACAAACCTACACGGCAGACACATTAACCATTAATTGTGATCGTGAATATTTTCAAATCAATCAAGATACCTTATGGGATGGGGAAAATCTATATAGCCTCTATCAAAAAGCCTATACCCCGTGGGAGTGGCACGAAGAGCTTTTTTTATGTGCAAAAGAGCATGGCCTTATCTGTTTCTCTTCTCCTTTTGACAACAGCGCCGTTGATCTGCTTGAAACACTGCATACTCCTGTGTATAAAATAGCCTCTTTTGAGATTACTGATTTGGAGTTGATTGAATACGCCGCTTCGAAGAAAAAGCCGATGATTATCTCAACAGGAATTGCGACGCAAGAGAATATTGAAGACGCCATACAAGCTTGTAAAAATGTAGGAAATGAGGAGATTATTTTACTTAAATGTACCTCTGCATATCCCGCTCCTTTTGAAGAAGCAAACTTAAAAACCATTCAAGATATTGCCATGCGTTACGGTGTTGAAGTTGGATTTTCTGATCATACCTTAGGTATTACGGCGCCTATTACAGCCGTTGCACTGGGTGCAAAAGTAATAGAAAAACACTTCATCTTAGATCATGCATTGGGTGGAGTCGATGAGCCTTTTTCTTTGGATGAACAGGAATTTAAAATGATGATAGACGCAGTACGTGAAAGTGAAAAGCTACTGGGTCGAGTAAGTTATGAAATCACACCAAAGATAGAGAAGTCTCGTACCTTTGCACGATCACTTTTTATCATTGAAGATGTCAAAGCAGGAGAGCCACTCACACGTAAAAACATCCGCTCCATTCGTCCTGGTTTTGGCATAAGTCCTAAACATTTAAAAGAGGTTTTAGGTAAGACATTTAAAGATGATTATAAAGCAGGAGAACCATTACAGTGGGAACTTCTGAATTAAAAACAATTGTTGTTCTTTCTCATGACGCTGGTGCTTCTGAGATACTCTGCGCGCTTATAAAAGAAAATTTTCATAAAGCCATTTGGAAAGTCTTTACAACGACCAATGCCCCTATGGTACAAATCGCCACAAAAAATGCTATCAACTTCCAGATTATTGACAATTTAAATCTTCAGCTCAGCGCGCTGGAGTTTGACCTCCTCTTTTTTGGAACCTCTTGGCAAAACAAAATAGAGCGTGAAGCGGTGCAGTATTGTAAAAAGAACAACATACCTAGTGTTGCTTTTTTAGAACACTGGAGTAATTTTAGGGAACGTTTTGATTATCCAGATGAACAGTGGAGAGAAAATCTAGGTGACTTTACTGCACTCAGTGATGAAAAAGCTTTTAACTTGGCGCAAGAGTTTGAGCTCACCCAACCACTCAAAGTACCAAACTATTATCTAAAAAATCTCAAAAAAGAATCCAGCGCGCTGAGCAATGGAAACTTACTCTTTTTAAGTGAGCCCACACAGGCCGTTGCCCTTGCCAATTATGGTGATAAAAACTACTGGGGGTTTACCCAGTTCAGCGCGCTGGAAGATATCTTAAAAAACTTTGAAAAATTCAAGTGCCAAGGTTTACAAATTCGCCTTCACCCCAGTGAAGATGCTCAGGGTTTTAAAAACATTTTAAAAAAATACCCTCACATCAAAACATTTATCAATCCTGCCTCCTTTATGCCTATAGAAAAACAGCTACACAATGCAAAGATGGTGATAGGCTTTGATACGATGGCACTCTATATTGCTGCGCATTTAGGCCTCAGTTTTATCTCTTATCTCCCCTCAGAGAAAAGAGCCTTTTTACTTCCCCTACCCTCTGCGCATCAGATTCGTAATCTAAGTGCAATAAAAGCACAACATCTTCGTCCATATAAGCTTGATACAGAGGAGTTTGGACTAAATTTTGATACACTAATACAAACAGTTTCAAAGGTAAACTAGGTGATCAAAGCGGGCATAATCGGTTGTGGAAATATCGCAGGTTTTTTAGACAACGCACATGATGAGCATGTTGCTACCCATGCACATGCGTATAAAAAACATCCTAAGTTTCAACTCAAAGCTATCGCAGACCCCGACTCAAGTCAGCGCGCCAAGTTTAAAAATGAGTGGGGTCATAATCTTTATGATTATGAATCTTTAGAGTTGATGTTAGAACATGAAAAGCTTGACATACTTTCGATCACTTCACCGACACAGTTTCATCATCAAAACCTGCTAACAGCCTTACGTGATCCACACCTGAAAACCATCATTGCTGAAAAACCTTTTGTCCAAACCCAAGCTGAACTCACCGAGATCAAACATCTTCTCAAAAAATGTCATAAAAATATTATCATCAACTTTATCCGTCGTTATGATCCAAGTATCTTAAAAATCAAAGAGATGATAGAAAATCAAGCGTTGGGTGAGATGCTCAGTTTTGATGGCGTTTTTAATAAAGGACTTTATCATAATGGGGCACATATGTTGGAACTCATAGAGTTTTTATGTCACCCCATTCATACGATTACAGCCCCATCAGCACAAAAAATTGCAGATGATCTGTATGGCTCATTTTTAATTAAAACCAAAATGGCCAAGGGTGTGATTCAAAACAGTTATGAGATTGGGTACTCTATCTTTGAGCTACAACTGCTCTTCTCTCATGGGCGTATTAAAATTACCAACAGTGGGCACCAAATAGAAGTAGAGAAAGTTGTCGAATCTCCTTTTTATAAAGGCTACTATAACCTTGCTCTTCAAGATGTTTTAGAAGACACCTTACAGTACAGTCTTTACAATAGTGTCCGCTTTACACTACACAAAAAAAAGTCTCAAGAAGCTTTTAATTCACATCTTAAACTTTCACAAAAACTCTTAGACATTAGAGATCATCTTTTGAGTAAAAAAACATTAAAGTGGGGAAATATTGACTAAACTGGCCATTCATGGTGGAGAAAAAGTCCGAAGCAGACCTTTCCCTGCCTACAATACTATCGGAGAAGAAGAAGAAGAAGCCGCTTTGCGTGTTTTACGCTCAGGAAAACTTTCCACGTACCTAGGAACTTGGCATGATGATTTTTATGGTGGTACTGAGGTTCAAGCACTCGAACGTGAATGGGAGAGCGCTTTTAAAGTTAAACATGCCATCTCCGTAAACTCTGCAACTTCAGGTCTTTACGCTGCTGTTGGCGCGCTGGGGATTGAAGCGGGTGATGAGATTATTGTGAGCCCTTACACCATGAGTGCGAGCGCTACTGCAGCACTTATTTATGGAGCTATTCCAATATTTGCGGATATTGAAGAGGAGTTTTACTGTTTAGATATTAAAGATGTGGAAGCCAAAATCACCCCAAAAACAAAGGCGATTATTATCGTAGATATCTTTGGTGGGGTACATGATGTTGAGGCCTTTGCACTTTTAGCAAAAAAACACAATCTCGCACTTATAGAAGATAGTGCGCAAGCTCCAGGTGTTAAGTATAAAGATAATTTTATTGGAACCCTTTGTGATATCGGTATCTATTCACTTAACTATCATAAACATATCCACGCTGGTGAGGGTGGAATGATTGTGACCAATGATGATGTCTTGGCTCAAAAACTGCGTCTTATTCGTAATCACGCAGAGGCCGTTTTAGGCGCAAAAGGTTATGAAACCCGTGAAGAACTTCATAACATGGTGGGATATAACTACCGCATGACTGAACTTGAAGCAGCCATTACCCGTGAGCAGTTAAAAAAGCTTCCTCAGCTTATGCAAGCGCGCCAAAATAACGTCACCTATTTAAATGAAAAACTCAAACAAATTCCTTGTCTTAAAATGCCTCGTATCAGAGAAAATTCAGAGCACGCTTTTTATATTCATCCTCTACAATTTGATGCGGATATTGCGCAAGTACACCGTAATCTTTTTATAGATGCCGTCAAAAAAGAGTTGCCCCGTACCCTACTACGCGAAGAGAGTGAAGTACTTTTAAGTTATGGCTATGTTAAACCTCTTTATCTTTTACCAATTTATCAAGAACGTATCGCCTTTGGTGAGTACCCTTTTAATCTAAGCGATGTTGATTACACCAAGGTCAAATGCCCTGTTGTTGAAGAGATGCATTTTCATACACTCATCACTCACGAGTTTATGCGTCCAGGAATGTTAAAAGAAGATATGGATGATGTCGTCGCTGCGTTTGTTAAAGTGTGGGAACATATTGATGATCTTAGAGACTAAAAGACTTTATCTTAGATCACTTGAACTCCATGATGCTGATGGTGCCTATCCCTCATGGCTAAATAACCCTGAAGTGACAAAATACAATTCACATGGCAGTAAGTTATACACCAAAGAGATGGCACTAGCGTATATTCATGATGTCAATGTTCAAGCAAATATTCAAGTTTTTGCCATTATTTTAAAAGAGAATAACCAACATATAGGCAATATTGCTTTACAAAATATTGACCCGCTGACGCAGTGCGCTGAGTTTGCCATATTAATCGGAGAGCATAGTATCTACGCTCAAGGAATTGGGGAAGAAGCTTCTAAACTTCTAATAAAATATGCTTTTAATGACTTGGCTTTAAAAAAACTATATTGCGGAACCAGTGAACATAATATTGGTATGCAAAGACTGGCACAAAAACTAAATTTCACACTGGTCGATATTCAAAAAAATGGGATGCAAAAAAACAGCATTATGGTCGATATAATAAAATATGAATTAAACAAAGAGGAGACCTAATGAGACGTTGTAAAACTTGTGTTGAAACAGATACAAGACCGACTATGGAGTTTGATGAAGAGGGTATTTGCCTTCCTTGTCGCTCCGTCTCACTTAGTGCTAACGAAAAGATTAACTGGGATGAACGGACGAAGGTCTTAGAAGATATTGTTACTTGGGGGAAAGAGCACAAGGGTTCTGGTTATGACTGTATCATTGGTGTCAGTGGAGGAAAAGACAGTACCCGTCAAGCACTTTTTGCAAAAGAGTTAGGTATGAATCCACTTCTAGTGTCGTATAACTATCCCCCTGAACAACAGACCATCATCGGTGCAGAAAACCTTGCAAACTTAGTAGAGTTGGGTTTTGATGTTATTCGGATAACACCCTCGCCATTTATCTCTAAAGCTCTTATGAAAGAGTGTTTTTATAAACTTGGTAATCTTTTTAATGCCTCTGAACTGGCGCTCTATGCTTCTTTACCACGAACGGCCATTGCGTATAAAATCCCTCTTATTTTTCTAGGAGAAAATCCAGGACTTGCCTTTGGTACTGATGTTGGGTCTAAGGACTACAACGGAAATCAGATGCGTAAAATGAATACCCTTCAAGGAGGAGATCCTCACCGTTTTAAAACAGACTGGATGAGTGATAAAGATCTCTATTGGTATCGGTATCCACTTGATGATGATCGAGAGCGCGCTGACCTTAGAATTGTCTATATGGGTTACTTTCTTGATGACTTTAATGACCATAGCAATGCAGCTTACGCCATGAAACACGGTCTTAAAATTCGTGAAGGCGAAGATGCACAACCTGATAATATCGGCGGAACAGGTACATGGACAGCCCTTGATGATGACTTTGTAATCGTAAATCAGATGCTAAAGTATATGAAGTTTGGATTTGGAAAAGCCACCCAAGAAGCAGGAGTTTCCATTCGCGCTGGATTGATGAGTCGCCAAGAGGGAATGGAGATTGTAAAGGCATATGATGGGAAATGTGCACCAAAATATATAAAACAATTTTGTAGCTATATTGATATCGACGAAGATGAGTTTTGGAGAGTAGCAGAAGGCTTTCGAGATCAACAGTTTTTTCAAAAAGATGAAGAAAACAACTGGCAACTAAAAGATGAGTTATTGGTATGAAAATAGTAATTATTGATTACAAAATGGGCAATACCCAATCTATTCAAAATGCACTCTCTTTTTTAGGTTATAACACCATTATCAGTCATAATTATGATGAGATAGAGGACGCAGATGCACTAATTTTACCAGGCGTTGGTGCCTTTCATCAAGCCATGCATAATCTGCAAGAGCTGCATCTGATAGAACCTCTAGAGCGGCATGTTATAAAAAAGAAAAAACCTATTTTGGGAATCTGCTTAGGTATGCAAATACTGGCTAAAAGCTCTAGTGAGATTGAGATAACTGAGGGTTTAAACTGGATAGATGCCAAAGTCCAACAAATTCCTTCAACAGAACTAAGTATTCCTCACGTAGGTTGGAACTCCATTGAAGTGAGGAAAGACAATTCACTTTTTAAAAATATCTCATCTGATACCCACTTTTATTTTGATCACTCTTTTCACTTTATGGCAAGAAATAAAGATATCTCTTCAACCACCCTGTATGGTCAAGAAATTGTTGCTTCCATACAAAAAGAGAATATTTTTGCCACACAATTTCATCCAGAAAAGAGTCAGAGCGCTGGACTTAAACTTCTAAGAAATTTTTTAAATTATGTAGAGGACAACAGATGTTAAAACAAAGAGTCATTGCGACACTCATTATAAAGAACAACATTGTTGTTCAAAGTATTGGTTTTAAAAAATATCTTCCTGTAGGACGACTTGATATTGCTGTTGAATATTTAAATAGATGGGGTATTGATGAAATTATCATTCTTGACATCGATGCGAGTAGAAATCAAACCTTAATCAGTACAGATTTAATACAAAAAGCTTCTCAGTCTTGCTTTGTTCCAATCTGTGTTGGTGGTGGTATTAAAAGTATTAAAGATATTCAAAATTTGTTGAGCAATGGTGCAGATAAGGTCAGTATTAATCATCATTTTTTACACGCACCTTCTTTTATTAAAGAAGCGGTCTCGACCTTTGGTTCTCAATGTATTGTTATCACTTTTGATGTTCAAAAAATTAATGGTCAGTATCTTATCTATGACTACCTCAATGATACTATTTTTGAAAGTTTAGAGCATGGCCTAAAATTAGCTCAAGCATATAATGTAGGAGAGATTCTTATTAATAATGTGGATCGTGATGGTATGAAGACAGGTCTTGATAGTGAGCTTGCTAACATTGTCACCTCTTTCTCGTCACTCCCTATTATGATGCTGGGTGGAGCAAAAAATCCACAAGACCTTCTTGATGGCATCAAAAATCCAAAACTCTCAGCTGTCTGCGCTGCTAACTTTTTCCACTTTACTGAACATAGTGTGAATATTGCCAAAAGTTTTATCAAAAAAGAGGTTAACTATCCTATTCGTCATGAGAGCCATGTTCAATATAAAGAATTTTCTTTTGATACAGATGGACGTATTTTAAAAAGAGATGATAGAGAACTCTCACAACTTCTTTTTGAAGTTCAAGAGGAGGAGATTATATGAAGTACTGCAAGAGATGTCTCTATCCTGAAAATCATGCCCTTAATCTTATTATTGATAAAGAAGGTATCTGTAGTGGGTGTCGAGTACATGAAGAAAAATTCACTATTGATTGGGAAGCTAAAGAGGCTAAGCTCATTCAACTGCTTGACGCGTATAGAAGTGAAAGTTCACTAAATTATGATTGTATTATTCCTGTTAGTGGTGCGAAAGACTCCTATTTTATTGTTGACTTAATCAAAAACAAGTACAAACTCAACCCTCTTTTAGTCAGTTACAACAAACACTACAACAGCCATGTTGGTAATCGTAATTTGGCTTATCTCAAAACCATCTTTAATTGTGACGCAGTTGAACTGATTGTTCAGCCACAAAAAGTGAAGAAAATCACCCGTGTTACTTTAGAAAAAATGGGCAGTATCTACTGGCATATACTCGCAGGAGAGACTGTATTCCCTGTTCAAATTGCAGTTAAATATAAGATACCACTCATCATCTGGGGTGCGCATCAGGGTCTCGATCAAGTAGGTATGTTCTCCCATCATGATGAAGTCGAGATGACACGTAAGTATAGAAAAGAGCATGATCTTATGGGTTATGAAGCAGAAGATTTACTCGATGGTTCAAGTCTTGAACAAAATGATATTGAGCAATATGTTTATCCTCATGATAAAGAGATAGAACAAGTGGGTGTAAGAGGTATCTATCTGGGTAATTATATCCCTTGGGATACCAAGGCTCAACATGAAAAAATGATAGAAAAATTTGACTATGAGACAATGCCTCAGCAACGTAGTTTTGATCTCTATAACCATGTAGACTGCTTTCACTACCTCGGTCTACATGACTATATCAAGTACCTAAAATTTGGTTATTCTAAAATAAATGATCATGTAGCACGTGAGATACGATGGGGACGTCTTCATAAAAGAGAAGCCTTAAAACTAATACAGCGCTACCAATCTATTCAACCTGAGGATTTATCCCTATTTTTACAATGGCTAGATATAAGTGAAGCGGAGCTTTTTAAACTTATAGATGCTTTTAAAACAGACACTGTTTTCAGCATTGACACTCAAGAGTACAGTGATAATCATCTACAGAAAATTGAACAAAAGAATAAGTTAAACTTTATTCTAACAAAAAACAAAAATCCAAAATTAAAAGAAGATCAATATACGCTTATTGAAAAAGCATATCTTTAATCAAATAAACACTAAAATACAGCAATTAAAGGAAAGTAATGAAAGATTATAAAACTGCACAAGAATCATTTTGGGCTGGAGAGTTTGGAAACAGTTATATTAATAGAAATGAGTCTGAAGAGTTAATAGCGAACAATACTATGATGTTTTCAAAAATTTTAGACAAGGTTTCTAATGTAGAATCAATTATTGAATTTGGTTCTAATGTAGGAATGAATCTTTTCGCACTTAAAAACTTACTTCCTAAAACCAAACTGTCTGCTGTCGAGATCAATCAAAAAGCAGTTGAAGTGCTTCAGGATTTTCCAGACTTAAATGTTTACCCTATGTCTATTTTTGATTTTAAAGATGAAAATTCACGTGATTTTGTTTTCACTAAAGGGGTACTTATTCACATCAATCCTGATGAACTTCAAAATGTTTATGAAATTATGTATCAAACTTCTAAGCGTTATGTATGTATGGTGGAGTACTATAATCCTTCTCCTGTTGAAATTGATTATCGAGGCCATGATGCGCGTTTATATAAACGTGATTTTGCTGGTGAGATTATGGAAAAATATCCAGATCTCAAACTTATTGACTATGGATTCTTTTATCATAGAGATCCCAGACATGAGCAAGAAGATATGACTTGGTTTTTGATGGAGAAAAGAAGCTAATGGAAAACTTTGAATCAATGGCAATAAATACTTTTCAAAATAATATTCAATACTTTGAAAAGAATCATCCTGATTTACACCGTCGAATACTCGCTTATGAAGCAGCTCTAGAACTTCAACAATATACAGAACGCTACTCACTAGAATACTTAGATGGTTATTTTGATGTTAAAGACCTATCAACTGAAACTTACTTATATAATACTGATAGCAATCAGTACTCTAGTGCCCTGGTTGATACAGTGGGCTTAAAACGAACAGGGCATATTTTTGAAGCTTTAAGCCATATCCAACTGGATCAAACTAGCGCCAATATTATAGATGTCAGTCAATTAACATTTCATAATACATTATGGGCAACAGCAAAGATCATTAGATATAACCAAGACTACACTCAACAAACCAATAATACTATGAATAATGTTTCAAAGATTATAGTCCTTGGATTGGGCCTGGGTTTACATCTACAAAACTTTAAAGAGAAGATGGGTGCCCAAGTTCTCTTTATACAAGAAGATGATTTTGAACTATTTAAGCTCTCATTATTTACCTGTGATTATGCACAACTTGCAACAAATGCAACACTTTATTTTTCAATTATGGAAGAGACTACTCAATACAGACACTCCTTTATTTCATTTTTAGATGAAGCCTTTAATCATAATAGTTACTTAAAATATATTCCTTTTTTTGGTAATTATGAGACAAAAACAAAAGAGTTACAACAGTTTGTTCTTTCACAAAACCATATTATGTATCCCTATAATGCCTTTTTATTGCGTTATCTCAATGCCCCAAGATACCTCGTTCAAGAGTATGCCTTTATCGATGTTTCAAAACGTAGAACGAATAATATTTTTTCTCAAAAACCTGTATTGATAATAGCTTCTGGTCCTTCTACTGATAAGAACATGCAATGGATAAAAGCAAATCATCATAGATTTATTATTGTTTCCATGCTTTCAACGTGTAGACTTCTTCAAAAACATGATATTAAACCAGATATTGTCATGCATATTGATCCAGGTATAGCTGAAACTGATACTCTTTTTAGTGGACTGGGTGAAGACTATTTTGATGATATGTTATTATTATTTGCTTCAAATGTTGATACCAATACTGTCTCTAGATTTAAAAGAGAACAACTCTTTTTTATTGAGCAATCTACTCAATATAAAAAGAACTTTAGTAGCTTAACTGCACCAAGTGTTGGTGAGTATACCTATGCCTTACTATTGGTTTTTGGAGTTAAAGAGCTGTATCTTCTAGGTATAGATTTAGCGTTGGACGCGGACAGTTTACAGTCACACAGTGGCGATCACCCTTTCGCCGTTCAAGGAACAAAAGATGAGACACTTGAGAGTAGCCCATCTTTATCTATTAACGAAGATCTAATTACTGTTAAAGGAAACTTCAGAGAGACCATCCCTACATTAGCAGCTTATAATATCTCTATTAATGAATTTTCAAATTTTTCAAAAACTTTATTGACAGATAATGAGAATATCTATAATTTAAGTGATGGTGCTTATCTACACGGGGCTACACCAGCCTCATCTGAGAGTATTAATACGTCTACATTAGACGTATTAGATAAGAGTACTATTTACACAGAGTTACATAATTTCTTCGTTTCTATATCGAATGCTGAATTTAGGGATGATGATAAAAAAATACTTGTTTATCAACTCAAAGAAGCAAAAAAATTACGTAAAATCATTAAGAACTATACACGTACTCAACATACACAAAGTGGTGAATACCTTACAGAGGTCGGTAATTTATTATTTGCTCTATCTGACATGCAAGGTAAAAGTAAATCTGATTTATCTGAAGTCTTTTATTACTATTTCAAAATCTCTTATTGTTATATAACAGATCTATTTAATACTCAAGATCTACCAAATATTCCAGATAGGATTCAAGAAATTAATACAATATTAATCAATCAAATTGAAAAAATATCGTCAATATATATTGAGAGTTTGGAAGAGTATTTAGAGTAACTTGTATACCTCAAAAGAGGTATACAAGTTACAGATTTACTGGAGTAGTTTTAGAACATTCTGCTGAACAGCATTTGCTTGAGACATAGCATAACTACCAGACTGAGCAAGAATGTTCAGTTTAGAGAAGTTCGCACTCTCTGCTGCAAAGTCAACATCACGAATTTGTGATTCCGCTGCTTTTACATTTACTTGCGTTACAGAAATATTGTTAATAGTTGAAACAACTTGATTTTGAACAGAACCTAAATCAGAACGAATTGAATCAAGATCTTTAATCGCACTATCAACAGTATCCATTGCTTTCATAGCACCTTCAAGCGTTCTTACATCAATATCAGAAAGGGCTTGAAATTCAGTATTTGAAAGCCCAACTGATCCAGAATTATCAGTATTGATGGCTATCTGTGTATCGGCTTTAATTAAGGCACCTGTAGTACCTGTTCCTCGCAGTAGCGTCATATCTTCAGATAAGGTTACTGCTGCTCCTAATGTTATATCAGAAGTCAACTGTGTACCTGCCGCAATCGCCGCCGCACCTGATTGAGCCGCGGTTAAGTCCGTAGTTACTACCGTTCCTGCTTTTAATACAGTCGCAGCAGCAAGAATACTTCCGGCTTTAAACGTCATGTCATCTTCAAGATTAAAGTCGGCATTGGCAGTTACCACAGCTCCAATAGTTGAGCCTTTTGCAAACTGAGTATTTGCAGTCAATACTGTTCCGGCTTTTACATCCATCTCAACAGAAGTAGTTACCGCAGCATTATTAATAGTATCTCTACCTAAGGTTGATCCTGCTTTTAAAGTTGATCCAGAAATAATTAAACTACCTGCTTTAAGCACAGTATCTTCAACCATAGTTGTTGAACCTGTTGTAACAAGGTCCGCACCAGCAATTGATCCAGTGTTAATAGAAGAAGAAGCGGCTACTTGAGACTGTGTACTACCATCAGTCACATAATTTAAAGTCATATCTGCAGTAAGGGTCAAATTATTTCCAACCGACAAAGTAAGTGCACTTGAAAGTACTTGTCCTACTGAGTATGATGTTCCATTATCAACAAAATCTTGTTGAAGAATCGTACCAGCACCTAAGATACTGCCTGCAAGAAGTGTAGAACCTGCCGTTAATAACATATCTTCTGCAATGGCTAAATTCACATTATTATGTGTTAATCCACCAATAGAACTTCCTTGCTCAATACTTGTCGCAGAAAGTAAAGTAGTCCCTGATTTCATAACCGCATCTAATGTAGTTGCTACAGCATTACCTGCTGATACAACTACGTCACCACCAATAGTTGTTCCTGCTTTTAAATCAGACCCAATGGCGATAATTGAACCGGCTGCCAATTTAGAATCGACAACGGTACTTGTTGATGCATTAGAAGTAACAGTGGCACCAGTTGCACCAGCGCCAACACCAAGAACTTGGAATTCAGAAGCGCCCGCTTGAACTAACTCAATATGTCCAACTGTAGACATGTCTTTACCTGAACTACCAAGAACACCAGAAACACCACCAGTAACTTCAATCGCTCTACCATCATTTGATGTTAAACTTAATGCTCCATTAGAAGTCAATGTTGCAGTAACACCTGTCTCCGTAGTTTTTCCATTAATTGCTGCTAGTAAAGTACCAGAATTATCATTATCTTCTACAACAACTGCTCCAATATTTACACCATTTACAGCGAAATCAGCACCTGTAGAACCAGCTGAAACACTTGCTGCTGATGTTGATTCAACAATTGCTTGAGCTCTAATACCTGTATCACCTGAGTTACGATTGATTTCAGCTGCTAAAGCACCTAAACCATTTTTAGGATCATTGTTATACTGAATATCTACAGATTTCATCTGTACACTTTCACCAGTTAAGTTAGAGTTCATTGTTAATTGAATTGTACCAACACCTACTTCTAAATCAGAACGTGTAGTGTGACCTACTTTTGTAGTTTCTGCAGAAGCGATAGAAGTCTTAATTGATTCATTTGCATTAGCCCCCAATTGGAACTCTTTATTAGTAAAGGTTCCTGATAAAAGTTTTTGACCATTAAATGAAGTTGTTGTTGCAATATTTTGTAACTCTTCCATTAATCTGTCAATATCTTTTTGAATGGCTAAACGAGAGTTTGTATTTTGACCATCACTTGCAGCTTGAACTGATTTCGTTTTGATCGTATCTAAAATTTTTGAATACTCATCAAGAGCACCATCAGCTGTTTGAATCAGACCAATAGCATCATTCCCATTGTTGACAGCTTGTGCCAATGAAGAAGCTTGTGAACGTAGCTGATCAGCGATAACCATACCAGAAGCATCATCGGCTGCTTTTGTAATACGTAAACCTGAACTCAGTCTAGAAAGAGAATCATCCATATTTCTATTATTCATTGTAGCGTTCGTGTGTGCACTCATTGCTGCAATATTTGTATTAATTCTAAAACCCATTTTAAATCCTTTAATAATGGAATAACATCCATGTAAATTATGTTAAAGGATAAAAAGCAAAAGGTGTACCAATTATGACAAAATGATTAAAAAAATTAAATTAAGAAGATAAGAAGAAGTAAATCTCCCGAAGGAGATTTGAGGTTAAAAGTCTAAAACTACTGAAGTAGTCTAAGTACGTTTTGTTGTGCTGCATTTGCTTGAGACATAGCATAACTACCAGACTGAGCAAGAATGTTCAGTTTAGAGAAGTTCGCACTCTCTGCTGCAAAGTCAACATCACGAATTTGTGATTCCGCTGCTTTTACATTTACTTGCGTTACAGAAATATTGTTAATAGTTGAAACAACTTGATTTTGAACAGAACCAAGGTCTGCACGAATTGAATCAAGATCTTTAATCGCACTATCAACAGTATCCATTGCTTTCATAGCACCTTCAAGTGTTGTTACATCGATATTAGCTAAGGCTTGAAATTCAGTATTTGAAAGCCCAACTGATCCAGAATTGTCAGTATTAATCGCTATCTGTGTATCGGCTTTAATTAAGGCACCTGTTGTACCATTTCCTCTTAGTAGCGTCATATCCTCAGATAAGGTTACTGCTGCACCTAAGGTAACATCAGAAGTAATTTGAGTACCTGCAGATATAGCCGCCGCACCTGATTGAGCCGCGGTTAAGTCCGTAGTTACTACCGTTCCTGCTTTTAATACAGTCGCAGCAGCAAGAATACTTCCGGCTTTAAATGTCATGTCGTCTTTAAGATTAAAGTCGGCATTGGCAGTTACCACAGCTCCAATAGTTGAGCCTTGAGCAAATTGAGTATTTGCAGTCAATACTGTTCCGGCTTTTACATCCATCTCAACAGAAGTAGTTACCGCAGCATTATTAATAGTATCTCTACCTAAGGTTGATCCTGCTTTTAAAGTTGATCCAGAAATAATTAAACTACCTGCTTTAAGCACAGTATCTTCAACCATAGTTGTTGAACCTGTTGTAACAAGGTCCGCACCAGCAATTGATCCAGTGTTAATAGAAGAAGAAGCGGCTACTTGAGACTGTGTACTACCATCAGTCACATAATTTAAAGTCATATCTGCAGTAAGGGTCAAATTATTTCCAACCGACAAAGTAAGTGCACTTGAAAGTACTTGTCCTACTGAGTATGATGTTCCATTATCAACAAAATCTTGTTGAAGAATCGTACCAGCACCTAAGATACTGCCTGCAAGAAGTGTAGAACCTGCCGTTAATAACATATCTTCTGCAATGGCTAAATTCACATTATTATGTGTTAATCCACCAATAGAACTTCCTTGCTCAATACTTGTCGCAGAAAGTAAAGTAGTCCCTGATTTCATAACCGCATCTAATGTAGTTGCTACAGCATTACCTGCTGATACAACTACGTCACCACCAATAGTTGTTCCTGCTTTTAAATCAGACCCAATGGCGATAATTGAACCGGCTGCCAATTTAGAATCGACAACGGTACTTGTTGATGCATTAGAAGTAACAGTGGCACCAGTTGCACCAGCGCCAACACCAAGAACTTGGAATTCAGAAGCGCCCGCTTGAACTAACTCAATATGTCCAACTGTAGACATGTCTTTACCTGAACTACCAAGAACACCAGAAACACCACCAGTAACTTCAATCGCTCTACCATCATTTGATGTTAAACTTAATGCTCCATTAGAAGTCAATGTTGCAGTAACACCTGTCTCCGTAGTTTTTCCATTAATTGCTGCTAGTAAAGTACCAGAATTATCATTATCTTCTACAACAACTGCTCCAATATTTACACCATTTACAGCGAAATCAGCACCTGTAGAACCAGCTGAAACACTTGCTGCTGATGTTGATTCAACAATTGCTTGAGCTCTAATACCTGTATCACCTGAGTTACGATTGATTTCAGCTGCTAAAGCACCTAAACCATTTTTAGGATCATTGTTATACTGAATATCTACAGATTTCATCTGTACACTTTCACCAGTTAAGTTAGAGTTCATTGTTAATTGAATTGTACCAACACCTACTTCTAAATCAGAACGTGTAGTGTGACCTACTTTTGTAGTTTCTGCAGAAGCGATAGAAGTTTTTACAGTTTCATTAGAGTTAGCACCAATTTGGAACTCTTTATTTGTAAAACCACCACCAAGAAGTTGTTGACCATTGTATGAAGTAGTTGATGCGATATTATCAAGTTCTTCCATTAATCTGTCAATATCTTTTTGAATGGCTAAACGAGAGTTTGTATTTTGACCATCACTTGCAGCTTGAACTGATTTCGTTTTGATCGTATCTAAAATTTTTGAATACTCATCAAGAGCACCATCTGCTGTTTGGATAAGTGAAATAGCATCATTACCATTTTTAACAGCTTGCCCAAGTGAGCTTGCTTGTGTACGAAGTTGATCCGCGATTACTAGACCAGAAGCATCATCTGCCGCTTTTGTAATACGTAAACCTGAACTCAATCTTGAGAGAGAGTCATCCATGTTACGATTGTTCATCGTAGCGTTGTTATGTGCGTTCATTGCCGCAATATTTGTGTTAATTCTAAATCCCATAATAAATCCTTTAAGTGGGTGAGTCTAAGACTCATTCGATTTTCAGCTTCCTTGCTGATACTAGTACTATCGACAGCTCTCAATAATCCTTTAATTAATTCAAAAATTTATCTATTTATCTATTTTTTGCTACACTTTCAAAAAATTATTATCTTCTTACATATATATAGAAAGAGAACAAAGGAAAACTTTGGATTTAATTATCGTCGAATCACCAGCAAAAGCAAAAACTATTAAGAACTTCCTTGGAAAAGGATATGAGGTTATCGCCTCTAAAGGACACATCCGTGACCTACCAAAATCACGTTTTGGTATCAAAGTTGATGAAGAGGGCGGCATCAAGGCTGAATATAGTGTGGCAAAAGAGAATGCGCCTATCGTTAAGCAGATACGCGAGTTGGCAAAAAAAGCAGAAACCATCTATATCGCGACCGATGAGGATCGCGAGGGTGAAGCTATTGGATGGCATATTGCCCATGCTATTAAAAAAGATCCCCTAGAACTTCCTCGTATTGTTTTTCACGAGATTACTAAAACAGCAATCAATCACGCATTAGAGAGTGCACGTAAAATAGATATGAATATGGTTAATGCGCAGCAGACGCGTCGTCTACTTGATCGTATTGTTGGATATAAGCTCTCCCCTCTATTGGCCTCAAAAATTCAAAAAGGGCTATCTGGTGGACGTGTTCAATCTTCAAGTCTTAAAATTGTTATTGACCGTGAACGTGAGATTAAGGCTTTTATTCCTGTGGAGTACTGGAGTATTGATACACAGTTCGCTCCAAATATCGAAGCAACACTAAATACTTTTGAAAATAATAAACTTAATAAACTTTCTATCGAGACTAAAGAAGAAGCGCATCGCATCACAGATATTGTCAAAAAAGAGAGTTTTAAAGTCGCAAAAATTGAGACCAAACAGCGTAAGTCATCTACTCCACCACCATTTATGACATCTACTATCCAGCAAACTGCCTCAAGTAAGCTTGGATACTCTCCTAAAAAGACCATGATGCTGGCACAATCACTATACGAAGGTGTAAAAACTCCAAATGGTGTCTCGGGTGTTATTACTTATATGAGAACAGATTCACTGAACTTAGCAGCAGAAGCTGTAAATAATGCACGTGAATACATCTCTACACTTTATGGAGATAAATATCTTCCAAAAGAGCCAAAGTCTTATCTTAAAAAAGCGAAAGGCGCACAAGAAGCGCATGAGGCGATTCGTCCTACTATGCTCGACTTTACTCCAGCAGTGGCAAAAGATTATCTTAAACCTGATGAGTTAAAACTCTATAAACTAATCTTCGAGCGTTTCTTAGCCTGTCAGATGGAAGACGCTATTTTTGAACAACAAAGTATCTCTTTTAAAAGTGAAACTGCCCTGTATAAAGCAAGTGGCCGTAAACTGATCTTTGATGGTTTTTATAAAGTAATGGGAACAGATGATAAAGACAAATTACTTCCTACCCTTAAAGAGGGCGAAGATATCGCTATCGAAAAAATCAAACCAGAACAACACTTTACGGAGCCACCAGCGCGCTATTCAGAAGCGAGTCTGATTAAAAAACTGGAAGCAGAAGGAATTGGTCGTCCATCAACTTACGCACCAACCATCTCTACACTTGCTGCACGTACCTACATCAACATAGAAAAAAAGCAGTTGGTTCCAACTGAGATAGCTTTTACAGTGACAGATATGCTAGAGAAACATTTTGCTGATATTGTAGATTCTAAATTTACCGCAGAGATGGAAGAGATCTTGGATGAGATCGCTGAAAAAGGGAAAGATTGGGAAAAATTACTTCTTGATTTCTACACCCCTTTTATGGAAAAAATTGCAGAAGGAAAAGAGAAAATTGTCTCTCTTAAATTGGCAAAACCTCTTGGTCGTCCATGTCCAAAATGTGGAGAAGAACTGCTTCTTCGCTCTGGTCGTTATGGTAACTTCGTAGCATGTAGTGGTTTCCCAAAATGTAAATACACCGAACAAATTGATGAAGATGGGAATCCTGCGGAAAAGCCTAAAGATGAAGTCAGTGAAGAGAAGTGTGAAAAATGTGGCGCAGAGATGGTCATTAAAAATGGTAGAAATGGTAAATTTCTAGCCTGTTCAGCTTATCCTGAATGTAAAAACACCCGTTCACTTGAACATGAGGCAAAAACTTCTGAAACACCTTGTCCAGATTGTGGTGGAAAAATTCACTACAAACAATCACGACGTGGCGCATTTTGGGGATGTGAAAACTATCCAAAATGTACTTTTATCTCAAAGTTTGAACCAACCACTATCAAATGTAGTGAAAAAGATTGTAAGGGTGTTTTAGCCCCAAGAACCTATAGAAATAAAGAAGTTTACGAATGTACCTCATGTAAGGTACGTACCCCAGCTGAAGAGATCGAGAAAAAATGAAAATAGGCGTTCTCTCTGATACCCATAAAAAAACAGCACTGTCACAAGACATCATCACTCAATTACTGAATGATGGGGCTGAATTTTTTATCCACGCTGGAGATATTGTCAAAACTGAAAACTTAGACCAACTAAAAAATAGCGGCAAAAAGTATGTAGCTGTTTATGGGAACAATGATGCCCATCTTGTTGAAGTCCATAATCAATACAACCTTCAACAAGAACCGCACCTATTTAAACTGGCTAAGACTACTTTCAAACTAATGCACTTACCGTATTATATGAGTCCCGACACCGAGATTGTCATTTTTGGACATACCCATGAATTTGAGTGTGACTTTAAAAATGGTACCCTATTTTTAAATCCAGGTGAAGCGTGTGCGCGTAATGACGGTCGTAGTGAGTGTGTACTGTTAGAAGTTACCCCCGATGAATTTAAAATAAAACATTATTCTAAAAAACCTAAAGATCAAAAATATAAAACGCAGAAGTTCTGTTTTGAAAGAGAAGTATCATGAATCAAGAGATTTTCCTCTGCTCAATATCCAATATCAATAGTGGCACCTGTAGTGAGGACTGTAAGTTCTGTTCTCAAAGTGTAAAGTACCGTGCGGACATTGATCGTTATAAACAAAAACCGATTGAAGATATCGTTGAAGAAGCAAAGATTGCCCGTGATTCTGGCGCACTTGGTTTCTGTCTCGTTACGGCGCATAAAGGTCTAGATGATAAAACATTAGACTTTGTCTGCAATGTAGCGCGCTCAGTGAATGCAGAAGTTCCAGAGTTACGACTTATCGCTTGTAATGGAACAGCCAGTGTTGAGCAACTACTGACTTTAAAAGAAGCTGGTGTTAAAGCCTATAATCATAATCTAGAGACTTCACGTGATTTTTACCCTGAAATTTGTACAACACATCCATGGGATGAGCGTTATGAAACTTGTGAAAATGTAAAAAAAGCAGGTTTAGTCCTTATTACTGGGGGTATCTTTGGTTTAGGTGAGCGTCAAGAAGATCGTGTTTCAATGATTAAAGCATTGGCTTCACTTGACCCAACTTCTGTTCCTATTAACTTTTATCATCATAATGAAGCTCTTCCACTTACGCCAAATGCACTCACTGTAGATGAAGCTTTAGCATTGATTACTTTAACTCGTGAGCTTATTCCTAATGCAGAACGTATTATGGTTGCAGGCGGTCGTGAGCTTATGTTTGGTACGCGTCAAGAAGAGATTTTTAAAGCGGGTGCGAACTCAATTGTTATTGGTAATTACCTCACTACTTCAGGACGTGAAAAGAATAAAGACTTAAGTATGCTCAGCGCGCTGGATCTTGAAATTGCACGCACAGTAAAATAAGAGGTCCTTGATGAGTGATGATGTAACCTTAATTGTTTCTATTTCACTTATCATTATATTTTCACCTTTTCTTGCCAAGGTATTTAATATACCAACAACCCCTATTGAAATTATATTTGGCTCACTGTTAGGCTACATTGGTTTTATTCATCATAGTGAATTATTAGATTTCGTCGCAGAGATAGGATTTTTATATCTGATGTTCATTGCTGGGACTGAGATCGATATTAAAAAAGTACTCTCTACGCCTGCGTCCATGATGCGGCGTATTTTTCTCTATCTTGCACTCCTGTACCTCTTTGCCATCGTTTTTTCCTACTACCTTAACCAAGGTAAAATGTTTATGGTTCTACTTCCTCTCATCTCTGTTGGTTTGGTAGCAACACTCTCTAAAGAGTATGGAAAAACACCTTGGGTCAACTTATCTATGACCGCAGGTGGAATTGGTGAAGTGGTGAGTATCGCTGTTTTAACTCTCGCTTCCGCCGCACTGCAGCATGGAATGGGATATGAATTTATTAAAATTATTGGTGCATTACTTTTATTTATAGTCATCATCTTATTAATATTTAGAGCCTTGCAACTACTCTTTTGGTGGTTTCCTGAAGTCTCTTTGGCACTCATGCCACATGAAGATAATAAAGAACAAGATGTTCGACTCTCTATGGGCATCTTTTTTTTACTCATAGGAGCCATGCTCTACCTTGATCTGGAATTGGCCTTTGGTGCTTTTATAGCAGGAATGTTTATTCCCACCTTTTTTGATCATAAACATGAACTTCCAGAAAAGTTAGCTTCATATGGTTTTGGTGTATTGGTTCCTATCTTTTTTGTTCATATTGGAAGTTCTTTCAGTCTAGAAGCACTACTTATCCCAGGACTGGTACTCGCAGCACTTTATATCGCGTTTGGTATGATCGCCATGCGTGTACTCAGCGCGCTGGTCTTTGCCAAATCTTTTGGCTACCGTAATGCAATTTTAATGGGACTTTCGCACTCTATGCCTTTGACATTACTTATCGCCGTAGCTACATTGGCCTATCATGCCAACAGCATTGATAAGTTTCATTACTTTGCTTTTATCTTAGCATCTCTTTTTCAAGTAATTATTGTTATGATTGGTATCAAAGCAATACAAAAAAAGAAAGTAGAGGAAGTAGTTTGAGATGTCTGAATCAATTTTAGTTAGCCTAGCGCGCCAGTCTATTGAAGAAGTTCTAGAAGCCAAACGTATTATAGATGTTAAAGCCATGATTCAAAAACACTCAACCTTGGGAAACAGCTATGCGACCTTTGTCAATCTTTATATAGATAATGAGATACAAGGTTCATATGGCTCGTTACATCCTCATAAAACACTTATAGAGGATATTATCTATAATGCTAAGTTTGCAGCCTTTGAAGACCCAAATACTCATCCACTTAGTACTTCTCAATATTTACACGCCAGTGTCGAAGTCTCTATATTATCAGAACTAAAAGAGATAGTTTATTCAGATTATAATCATTTAGTATCGCAAATTGAGATAGGTGTGCATGGATTGAGTATTTCTGATGGTCAGCGTGCTGGAACATTAATGCCATATCATTGGAAAAAGTGTCCAGATAAAGTAAGTTTTGTAAATAAACTTTTATCTTTGTTGGAGATTGAAGGTATAGATTCTACCATGAAATTTTATAAATATACCGTCCAAAGTGCTCGTGACACGCCTATTTTAAGCCCATAATATAGTGCGCTATAGCAAATCCATGATTTAATCCTAAGGCGATTGAACCACCTGACTCTTGAGTAATATCTCCAGCAACAAAAAGATTTTTAACATTTGTCTCATAATTGTCATCATGTACTGGCTTGCCATCAAGCTCATCTATCCCTGAACTTTGTAAAAACCCACTGGGTGTGGTTCCTCCAATTGCGTACACAACACGGTCAACAATTTCAATTTCACCATTGGTAAAATTAACTTGTACTCGACCTTCACTCTCTTCTAATCCTTCAATATCTAAATTCAACATTGGTTTTATCCCACCCATTTTAATTGACTCTTCAATATTTTTTTGATTCAAAGGACTCGCACGTACAAAACTGTCACGACGATAGCAGATACTCAATTCATTATGTCCACACAAGTCAACCGCATATTCTATAGCAGAATCTCCTCCACCTACAATCATTACGTTTTCATTACTAGAACAGTTGTCTAAGGTATAGTCTACTTTTAACTTGATAGAACTTGGAATTTTATAAGAAGGCTTATTTGGTTTTCCCATACGTCCAATAGTGACAACAACATGAGGTGCTTTTACACTGCCACCTGCAATAGCCACTTCAAAGCCATTATCTATTTTTTCAATTTTCTGAACTTCAGTATGGGTACGTAACTCTAAGATATTATTGTCTAAAAGTGAATCAAAAAAATCTAATGTACTCTCTTTTGTACCATCCATAAAGTAGATCGTTCCATCAAGTTCTACTTCTTGACCTTTCCAATCTTTATCAACACGTTTTTTATCTTTATAAAATTTACGTATTGTTGCATTATGATTTTCATCTTTTTCTAAAAGGAGTATATTTCTCATGCCTAAAACGTAACTCTCTACTGCCGTTGCAATTCCAGCTGGACCTGCACCTATAATAATAAGATCATATTTTTTTTCAGACATGTTTTCTCCTGTTTTTAACTGTAATTAGTGTATCACATTTGTCTAGATAAACGTTAAATAGCACACTATTTATATCATTTTATTAAAAAAAAGTGTTATACTATCTCAAAAAAGTGCGGAGAAAATGATGATTGATATGTCTAGAGAAGTATGTGTATGTAATGGTGTAACAGCGAAAGAAATCCGTGATTATATTGTGAATGAGAATGTCACTTCCTTACAAGCACTTTTAGATCAAGATGATTTACCCTTAAATGACAAATGTGAATCATGTCTTGAAGAGGGTTATGAAAATGATGGTTTTAATATTTCACTGATATTTAGTCTTACTCAAAAAGGTAAAATATAGTGTACTACGTCATTCAGCATAATTTTAATGATCAATCCAAGCATTACATCGCTTTTAAAGTTCCAAAATATATTACCAACACCAATAACAAAAATATAATTTTTGAATTTAATATAGAGGGTAAAATAAAGAGAAAATGGTCAAATAAAGAAGATATTATCTTGTTAACAGATGATCAAGAGGTTTTTTCCAAGGTCGTAAAACAACTGAATATGATTGCAGATCGACATAAAAAAGTTATTCAAGAAGCTCAAACTACATTGGCGCATGAGATAAAAGCTTTTGCATCAGCCATGGAAGATGAATTTGTTAATATTTCTCATCAGAAGTTAGAAAATGAAATTGTTGATCTTTTGGATGGCTTCAGATAAAAAGTAGCAGTTAAAATGATTCAAAGAAACCAGAGAAAGTTCTCTGGTTTAAAGCAGAAGTTAGAATTAAACTTTTGCTTCTTCGCGACGTTGTAGGTATTCCCAGTTTCCATCGATACGATCTTGCCACTCTTGGATCATATGTTTATATTGATCTTTGAAAAGGTGTTTGAAACGACCTTGAGCCGCTAAATATTCCTCTACAGGAACAATATTTTTAGGACGGTAAGTAATATTCAACTCTTTACCATCAATGATTTCATATAGTGGAAATACTAAAGAGTCTGTTGCTAAGTCAGAAACTGCAATAGTATCTTCTGGTGCAAATTTCCACTCAGTTGTACATGCTGACATCGCATTTAAAAATGTTGGCCCTTCAGCTGCAAGACCATGTTGAATAGCCTTAACCATGTTTTTCCATTTATTTGGAGCTACTTGAGCTACATATGGAGAACCATGTGCTGCCATGATTTGCATCATGTCTTTTTTATTACGTTTTTCACCATAAGAGTGTGTTCCAGCTGGAGTTGTAGTATTACTTCCACCAATTGGTGTAGCAGATGAACGTTGTCCACCTGTATTTGCATATACTTCATTATCAAGAACAACGTGCATCATGTTATGACCACGCTCAAAACATCCAGAAATCCATTGGAAACCGATATCGTAAGAAGCACCATCACCTGCAAAAGATACAAATTTAGGATCTCTATCTTGTTTTAGACGACCTTTAGCCTTAAGTGCTTTATGCATTGCTTCAGCACCTGCAACTGCAGTTGAGCCATTTTCGAAACCGATATGGATCCAAGATGAATCCCATGAAGTGTACGGATAAACTGCCGTACATACTTCAAGACAACCTGTAGCTGCTGAAAGTACAAGATCATCATTTGTTGCATTTAAAACTTCACGCACAATAATTGAGTGCGCACAACCTGGACATAAAAGATTAGCACCTTCAAAACGATCCGCTGAAGTTGAAAAATCTTTTAGATTTTTAATTTTTTTAATTTCGCTCATGCGGTTCTCCTTATAGGTATGACAGTTTCGGACCACGTACGCCGATAAACTGCTGTAATGGAGTTAAAACTTTACCTGCATCGGCATTCGCTTGTAACTCTGTATATAAATCTACTAAATGTTTCTTAGTTAAATCACGACCACCAAGACCATAAACATAACCTGAAAGTGCAGCTCTCGTATCTGAATTAAATAGTGCTCCTGCCATTTCATTAAATAACATACCTGGTGCGCCACCTGGTGCTGAACGATCTAGTGTAGCAATGGCTTTAACACCTTCAAGTGCTTCTTTGATCTGCATGAAAGGGAAAGGACGAATAAGACGAATACCGACTACACCCGCTTTAATTCCTTTAGCACGCATCTCAGTTGCAACTTCACGAGCTGTTTCAACAGAAGTACCCATACAGACAACCGCTACGTCAGCATCATCCATATCATACTTTTCAACGATATTGTATTTACGACCTGAAAGTTTTTCGAATGCATCAAATGCATTTTGAACCTTAGGGAATACCTTAGTCATAAGGTCATTATGTTGACGAGCTTTATGCTCAAAATGCCAATCTTCCTCAGTTTGAACACCATGACTAACAGGATGATCAAGATCAAGCATGTCATTCATCGGTTGAAAGTCACCAACAAAGTTGTAACCTTCATCATCAGTTAAAGTTTTTACACCTTGAGCTGTATGTGAAGTCATGAAACCATCTTGGTGAATCATACAAGGTAAACGTACATCATGATCTTCCGCAATTTTGAATGCGATAAAGTTCAAGTCATACGCATCTTGTGGACAGTAAGCATCTAGTTGAATCCAACCGCTATCACGTCCAAGATACATATCAGAGTGGTCACCATTTACATTAAGTGGTGCCGCTAGTGCACGGTTAACAACATTTAAAATAATTGGTAAACGCATACCAGATGATTGGTAAAGTGTTTCTACCATTAGAGCAAAACCTTGTGAAGAAGTTGCAGTTGCAACACGTCCACCAGCAGCAGAAGCACCGATACATGCAGACATAGCAGCATGCTCAGACTCAACCATTACATATTGGCCTTCTACAAAGTTATCCGCTTCAAATTTTGCATAACCTTCAACGATAGGTGTTGATGGAGTAATTGGGTAAGCAGCTACAACGTCAATTTGACATTGTCTTAATGCTTGTGCAGCAGCAAAGTTACCATCCCAAACTTCGATGTCACGTAGTTCCATTTTATCAAATGCCATTATTTTTCTCCCTCGTCTTTTTCAGGCCAGCCAGCTAGTGCTACTTCGTCCTCTATATGTTCATCAAACATTAAAAGTGATTTAGGATTTGTAGGACATACTTCCACACAAATTCCACAACCTTTACAGTGATCCATATCAATACCGATCATTTTTTTATCACGTGAAATAATTGACATATCTGGACAAAAAATCCAGCAAAACTGACAATCAATACAGTAATCTTTATGAAATACTGGCTTATCAATACGCCAGTCAGCTACACTTGCAGTAAATGAGTTACTGCTTGAGTATGCACGGTCTTCTTGCATCGTTGTTGCAATATTCTCTGCTTTTCCATCAAATGAACGAAGCATTGCACCAATTTCGAATTCATCCCATCCTTTTGTTGCCATCAGACGCTCCTTATTTTACTTCATCGTATGCACGTTGGATAGCCAACATATTTGCATCAATGATTTTTTGAGGTAATTTTCCAAGTACACGAATCATGTTCTCTTTAAAGAATTCAATATCGTACATTTTGGAAATTTTCATGAAAGCACCCAACATAGGTGTATTTGGAATCGCACGACCAATAGTCTCTTGCGCAATTTTAATACAATCAACAGTATGAACGTTTTTACCTTCAAGTTTTGGCTGAGACGCTACTAACTCTTCAGCATTCATATGCGTAGTAATGATAAATACTGTATCCGCTTTCGCATTAACAGTTACATCAGTTGTATACACTAAAGCAGGATCGATTACAAAAACATAATCAGGCTCCATATATTTTTCATGATTCATAATTACTTCATCATCAACACGATTGTATGCAGTCATCGCTGCTCCACGTTTTGCAGAACCGTAAAATGCGAACGCTTGAACTTGCTTACCTGTTGTTGATACAACATCAGCCAAACCTTTTGCTCCCGTTACAGCACCTTGTCCAGCACGACTATGCCATCTAATTTCTAGCATATACACTCCTTTAGGTTATAAAGAATTTTTCAATAACTATAATTGAATTCTAAATGTTCTGTATTTTAGGATACTAACTCTTAAATAAAGCTTTCAATTAAAAGGTTGTAAAATATGGGGGTTTAAGTGTGACTTTTAAGGAGTTTTTGAAGACGTTTTACCGCATTAAATGCATCATCATCAATAAGGTCAGTTAATGTGGATAATTGCTCTAAATTATCATATCCACTTAAAACACCTACTGCGCCGATATTTGCACTTTTCGCAGAACCTAAATCAAGACGCGTATCGCCAATAATCCAAGCATCATTTTTATCTACACCCAGCGCGCTGAGTGCTTTTTCAATAGGTTCTGCATGAGGCTTAGGATTTTCAACATTTTCACGTCCAATTAAGACCTCAAAATAGTCCATTAAATGAAAGTGTTTCATAAGGACTTTTGAATAGGTTCCAGTTTTAGTAGTCACTATCCCTAATGTCGCAAAAGTTGAGGCCAACTCAACTGCTTCACGAGCCTTGGGAAGTAGCACTGTTTTTTGAGTAGAGATCACACGATAATATTCTTTATAAGTATCTACATAATTCCAAACTTCTTTGTCACATACACCTAAACGTGCATACATCACATCAAGAGGATGTCCAATGAGTTCTTTAATATCTTCATCATTAGGATGTTTTACTTTATAAAAATCAAAGGAGTGGTGGAAGCTCTCCAAGATCGCTTCCGTAGAGTCTATTAATGTACCATCAAGGTCAAAAAGAATGGTCATTAATCTAAGAAAGTAACCGCTTCATCTAAGCTAGCGCGCTCAGGCTGATAAGCATTTTGAATCGCATCTTTATCTTCATATCCTAGTACAACACTATACAGAAGCGCTAGATTTTCAGGAACTTCCATCGTTTTAGCAATAATCTTTCCATACTCAGTTGTAGAACCTTGTGGGCATGAATCAATACCAAATTCTTGAGCGGCCAGCATCAATGTTTGCATATACGCACCACAATCAATAAGTGCGCCCTCGGAACCATCAATAAGTGCCTTATCTACATAGACAAAAACCACTGTCTGCGCACCAAACCATCGGTAATTGTCATGCCAAAGTTTTTCACGCATAGCATTGTCTTTACGATCAACACCCATTTTCACATAAAGGCCTGCGCCCGTTACAATACGACGTTTTTTATACGGGTTGATCCACTTAACAGGATAATATTGTATCTCTTGTTCTAATCCACCACCAGCTTTAATATGATCAATAACATCACTTCCAATTTTTGAAAGTAGTTCTACATTACGAACTGCGTAAACCGTCCAAGGTTGCATATTTGCCCCGCTTGGAGTACGCTGTGCAGCTGTTAAAATTTTATTTAGTGTCTCATCATCAACAGGTTTTGCTAGATATTTACGCTTTGAAGATCTTTGTGTAATTGCATCGATTACATTAATATTTGCCATAGGTTTGTGCTCCAAGAGAAAAAAGTTTCGCAATTATACCAAAATTCTCTTGAACTTATTTTTCCCATTTTATATAGTTATGCATAATACCAATCACACTTGGTTCAATAGGGTGTATTTGCTTATTTACTACGGTGATAGAATTGGGAATATATAAAAAAAGATACGCATTATCATCGACAATTTTCTTAAAAATATCTCTTTGTATTTGTGCTATTTTATTTTTATCCACTTGTAGTTGCATCTTTTCTATTAATCTATCGACTTCAATATTTCCATAACCAATAAAATTAAATCCACCAGATTTGTCACTACTAGAGTGCCATGTTGAATAAGGGTCAGGAGTAATACCCAATGACCATCCTAATAAAACAGTATCAAAATTACGAGGAAAAACAACCATATTTAAAAATGCCTGCCACTCCATGATTCGTAGCTTTACCTCTACGCCTATCTGCTTAAGTTGATGTTGTAAAATGACGGCAGCATTGGGGCGGATGGAGTTAGAGTTGGAAGTAGCTATTTCAAAACTAAAAGGATTTTCTTCATCATATCCCGCTTCATTAAGCAGTCTCTTTGCACGCTCTATATTTTGTGTCGGTGTCTTTACATCAGGATTGAATGCATTTGTTTTTGGATGGAATGGACCCTTACAAACCTGTGCATGTTTAAAAAATAAAATATCGAGTAACTCTTGTCTGTTTATTCCTAAAGATATGGCTTCACGCACACGATCATCTTTGAATTTTTCTCGCTTGAGATTAAATCCAAGATACGTATACGACATATCAACATCTTCAATGATCTGAAACTTATCTTCAAAACCCTCATCTAATTGACGTTCATATTGCATCGCTTGCAGTGAACCCATATCAATAGCAGAAGTTTTCAACATCAAAAAGCGGGTCATAGGATCAGCCACAACATGATAAGAGATTTTATCAATTTTTGGACGCCCTTCAAAATACGCATCAAAAGCCAACAATTCAATATTTTTTGAAAACTCAAGTTTACCCAGTTTAAAAGGTCCTGTACCTACAGGATGTGTATTAAAAGGACTACTCATAATATTTTTATCATTGCGTAGAATATGCTCAGGTAATATGCCCATCATCCATGTTTCTAATGCTTTAAAATAGGGTTTTTTATATGTCACTCGAAGTTTATAGCGGCTCACTATTTCCACAGACTCAACCATACGGAAGATTGAAGTATAGGAGGTCACAACATTGGGAGCATTGATTAAATCATAGGTAAACTTTACATCTTTGGCACTAAAATTTTCCCCATCATGCCATTTAACATCTTGACGTAGATTAAAAATTAGTGTTTTATTATCTTCAAAATAATAGTTTTTTGCCAGATCACCAATAATATTTTTAGCCTCTTTATCATATTTTAATAAGGCATTAAAAATATGTCCTGCAATCTCTGATGAGGCAGAGTCTGTAGCCAGTATAGGATTGATTCGTGAGGGGTTAGAAGAGGTGCTCAAGTGCAAAGTTGAGGCACTTAAGCTTGAAAGTAGCGCTAAAAAAAGAAGATAACGCTTAATCATAACTGTTTAGAGCTTTTTGCCATTAACAGTAAGTTGTTGATCTTTAACCACAATATCAAATACAATATTGTTTCCATCTTTTTTTGCAAAATTATCCAACATCGCTCCTTGAGGAGATTGTGCTTTTAAAAACTCATAAAGTTTTTCTTGAAATGACAGTTTACTGCTTAAGTCGATGTTGTTCATTAGTGCCATAGGATTGGCTAATTTTTCTTTGAGCTTAGGATCTGCATTCAGTACAATATGTAAATCATGATCAAATCCTTTTAATGTTTTTGTATCTGCTAAAGTGAACTCGTCAACACTAAATTTATTAAGATCAAACTCTAAACCTTTTTCAAGTAAAACTAAAATCGCTTCTGACATCAACAGTGTTGCTTGGCCTGTTGGCGCATATTGAAGCTGAGATGCAAGTTCTTGAATCTTCTTCGCATCATCTTTATTTAGTTTATTGAGTGCCATATCATAGTCAACATTTTTAGCACTAAATTTTTCACCCTCGTTGTCCATCTCTAGTTCATGCAGTTGCATTGTAGACTTTAGACTCATATATGCATCTTTAATCTCTGAAAGGTATGTGAAACTCAAGCCATCAAATTCTACTTTTGCTTTTCTCTGCGCTTGTTTAAGATCAATCTCAAAATCATCAATCATTAATGCCAATTTATAATTGGTCACTGATTCAAAAATATTAGCTGTATTTAAATTTTCTATTTTAACTTTAACTACTGCGCCTGCCGCATCAACTGCGTTTATTTTAATAGTTTTAATATTACTCTCGATTTGAGAAGGTTCCATTAAAGTACCCTTCCCTTTAAATTTTGAACCAACCAGTACTAAGTGTGCGTTGGAGCCATCTTTAAAATCCAACTTCTCATCAATATCTTTAATATGTCCTTTAAAACTCATACCTGATACTGAATAGTCAATATGATAAACCAACATCTGATCATCTAATATTTTTGTTAATTGCTTATGAAAAACTGGATCATCTGCCAATATATCTGCATTAATCTCTTTTGATAGGGCAATAGGAAAAATATCTACTGAGATATCTGAAAGAACCGGGATATTGCTATATGATACATCAACACCAACCTTGGTGTCATCAACTAAGGCTGCTACATAAGGAGGGACTTGAGATTTTGAAAGTGTCCCTAGGTACTTTACAAATTTCTGCGCATCCTCAACACCAAGCACATAGCTTGTTTGCGTATTCATATATGAAGATTTACTCTCCTTATCTACGCTTAGACCATTGAGTTCTAAAATAGCGATACGACTATCAATAGTTTCACTCATTCCTTTGTTTCCAATAAGTGGTAAAAGTGCGATTACCGCAACTACAATCAGCATAGTAATTATTATTTTTTTATTCATTTGAAGCCTTTAACGCAATCAAAAAATTGCCTTTAATAAATTTTCGGAAGTATAACGGAAAATGGATAATGGAGAGGTTATATAAGAGGAGGTTATTTAGCGTCAATGAACTGACGCTAAAAGGAGCTAATTACTTTCTACTTTTCTATCGTGTAGTTCTTGAACGGGACGCTCATTATCTACATAAAATTTTCTAAAGTGTTCAATTTGCTCTTTAGATGCTGTTTGAGGTTGTTTTAAAAGATACCACTGTACATTTTCAGAACATGGAGGTGTTGTTAGAGAACCTACATAGTGATAATAGTGAGACGTATCTTTTGGTAATAGATCTTGAGGGTCAACATCTACTGTTTTACCTACATTGTTGATAACTGTATCTAAAATCTCATGTGACTCACCCTCGTCAAAAAACACTGCTACAACAGCCAACTGTTTTGTGATTGGATTTTGGTGAACCATGTGAACAACCATATCGTAGCGTTTTCCGCCAACAGTATGTTCACTTTTTCCATGGAAGTGGAATTGTAAAAGATTGAAAATTTCACCATGAAGTGAAATTGATCCACCTTTTTGAGGCGTAACTTTAATAGAGTGACCATTATCAATAATCGCTGCCATTGTATGGAAATCTTCATGCATAGTTAAATCATACGTATGGTCCATAGAGACACTTTTACCAGGAATAATATTTACTGGAGATTGGTGAATACCTGATCCACAT
Organism: Sulfurimonadaceae bacterium; assembly: GCA_016744905.1. Taxonomy (GTDB): domain Bacteria; phylum Campylobacterota; class Campylobacteria; order Campylobacterales; family Sulfurimonadaceae; genus BB10. The sequence goes on from JADGDM010000002.1 coordinate 60,449, forward strand.
GTCTTAGAAAATTCTTCCCAGTGCGCTGGACCATGTTCTACATAATCCCAATGCTTTTCGTGACCCACTGGATGCTTTGCTTCATTTTCCGCTTTTGCTGCTGCACTTGGTTCTGCGTTTCCACATCCTACAAATAGAAGTGCTGCTGCACTTGCTGCTAATATTGTTTCTTTAAGTTTCATTCTTTTTCCTTGTTTTAAAATTTATAATTGGCGATAACACGATACTGTTGAAAGGCGTCAATCTGCGATATGTTTCCTGCTTCATCTGCAGAGGCAGCATGTTTAACAAAAATCCCTTTAAAGGCTATCGAATAATTGTCTTTTGTGTATTTCACGACGGCATTTAAATCATGAATATAACCCAAATCAAAGGCTTCATTGTCTCCAACTACATAAGAGAGTGTTGTTTTAAAGCCCTCAATACCACTAAAATCATAACCTTGAACATAAGCCAATTTATAAGACTGTGTTCCCCCAATATAAATACTGTCTGCCTTAAATGCTTGTCCATAGTTTGAACTAAAAAGTACATTTGAGGTCATATTGTTTGTATATAAAGGTGTTCCATCCCATGGTAAAACCAAAGAATCATGTGTGCCCTCTTTAGCACGTACCAGTGAGTAAGCCATAGTGATTTTACTTTCAAAATGTGCAAAATCACCTTTAAGAGAGAGTGAATCTGCACTGATACGTTTTGCACCAGTAACAGAACCTACCTCTTGAAGATTCTCATCTGCATTACCAACACTGCGTTGAATAATTCCCTCAGCCATTAAGTTGTATTGGAAACCTTTTTGAGTAGTTCGCTTGTAGCCAATAACCCCATAAAAAGAGTTCATAAAATCTTGTGCATAATAATTAGTTGCTTCAATCTTAAAGCCATCCATATTCCAGCCAAGTTCACTCACAACTACATCAGCTCCAGCATGACCAATAATGGCTTGAGTATTGGTACCCAGCGCATGCTCCACGATATTTGTAAAAACATTTGAAGTGCGTTGTTTAAAATCTGTTAAGTAAGAGAGACTGATATCAAGTCCAAAATCTTTGTTGTCATAATTAAAAACACTACCTTGAACTGCAGAGGGTAACATACGTACCTCTTTGGCATGAATCAATGGAGTTTTTATAACTTGTCGTCCATAATTGATATCATAACTTTTACCGGTATAAGTAATGACTGCTTCACCAAGAACTGAAAATGACTGCTGCGCGATCTCACCACCGGCACTGCCTTCAAGTCGGACACCATTGTCTCGACCTAAGATAGAAGTATCTACCACATTAGGAAGTGCAAAACCATTGGTTGTCATAAATGTTACTTTGGCATAAAATCCATATAACTTAGAAGTTTTATACCCCAGTTGACCACCAATAGAGTTCGCATGTGCTGAACTGTTTGCTTTATTTGATATACCTTGCTTATCTGTTTCAATATAAAAATATTTAATATTACCAAACGCTTCACCATCAGAGACAAAGTTTGTAGTATCACTTTGTGCTATTAGTGATGCACACAACAACGCGCTGGCTAAAAATATTTTTTTCATTAAAACTCCTGAGATAGAATTTTATCTAAAGAAAGTTTTATTTAACTTTAATCTTTAAGGGTAGGTGACTTTAGCTCTTAGGCAAGTGTAGTTCAGAAGCACTTAGGAAGCATTCAAGATACTATCAAGAGAAAGTTGCGGCTTATAAAAGTTGATTAAGTTGAGAATAAATAGGGAGTTGGAAATAGATACAGCGCAAGCGCGCTGTAAAGAACAGTGAAACGATTAACGCTTACTGAATTGTGGAGAACGACGTGCTTTACGACGACCTGGTTTCTTACGCTCAACAACACGTGAATCACGAGTCATCATGCCTTCAGGCTTAAGAATAGATCTGAAAGATTCATCATATTTCACTAGTGCACGAGAAATTCCGTGACGTAGTGCATCTGCTTGACCACCGAAACCACCACCTAAAGTAGAAGCAACGATATCAACTGATGTATCTTGTTTAGTTAAAGCAAGTGGTTGCTTAACACGAAGTTTTTTCGCTTCAAGTCCACCTAACCATGCGTCTAATGAAAGACCATTGATTGTGATGTTACCTGTACCTGGAGTTAACCAAACTTTTGCGATTGACGCTTTACGGCGTCCTGTTGCGTATGTTTTTGCCATGTATTAATTCCTTACTTAGCTAGCTGTGCAGTGTGAGGATGCTCAGCACCTGCATAAATTTTTAGTTTTTTAAGCATAGCACGACCAAGTTTTGTTTTTGGCATCATACCACGTGCAGCTAATCTATAAAGTTTTTCAGGATTTTTTTCTAATAGTTCAGTCATCTTTACAGATTTAGTACTACCAAAGTATCCACTGTGAGAAAAATATTCTTTATCAGCGATTTTACCTGCACCTTTAAATACTGCTTTAGAAGCGTTAATGATTACTACGTAATCACCACAGTCAACGTTTGGCGTAAAGTAAGGTTTGTTTTTACCACGAAGGCTAGTTGCTACTTCAGTCATCATACGACCGAATGTTTTACCTTCAGCATCAATCAAAATCCATTTTTGATCAATTTGCTCGGGAGTTGCAATTTTTGTAAATTTCATACTCGAGTTCCTTTTATTTGATGGCGGAAGTATAACCACCATAAACTTAAGAGAAGCTTAGTTTAAGCTTCATCAAAGTTAAGGATTTAAAGCTGGTTCAGGAAGTAGACGCCGTTTGCCTTGTGATTATAATAGATACCTAAACTAGAGTCACGAGACATAGAGACGCCTCGTCCATTGAAATTTTTATGTAGGCCAAAAACATTTTTTAATATTTCAGTATTAAACCCCGTCCCTTGATCTTGGATATGCGTTAAAAGATATGAGGTGCCATTGGGATTAACTATTTTATATAAATGAATATCTATACTTGAAATTTGTTTTTGCTCTGCTGCTAAAAGATATTCAAAATATTCATCATTTTCTAAAAGTTGGTGTTTTTGACTATTACTGATTCCTAAAGCTCCATGTTCATACGCATTCATACAAAGTTCATTAAACGCCAAACAGTTTCGAATAGACGTTTCATCATTACTAAAATAGTGGCGAATAGTATTTTCATACCAGATATTGGCTTCTTCAACAGAAGCAAGTTTGGCTTCTATTGTTAATGAAGCCAACTCTTCTTCTAAAGAGAGTTGATGTAAAAATATAAAAGTAATATCATCTTCTTGAGTACCCAAACGTTGTTTAATACTTTGTCGTAAATCTTCACGTGTCATAGAAGATTTAAAATCATCTTCTATATATTTCGAATAGGTCTCATTTTCATCTTTTACAGGATTTTCATTTAATCCATCACTGTACATCAGTAACTTACTATGATGTCCAAGATTAATAGTTTTAATATTTACACTAATCATGTATTTATTAATAGGAGGATTATTAGAAGGCAAGCGTTCAATTCCTCCCTCTTTTGTCATTAGTAAGATAGCGGGCATCGAGTAAGATGCATACTGTAAAGAGAGCCCCGTAGAATCAATAAGAACTACGGATAAGGAGACAACTTCCTCTTCTAAAAGACTTCTTTGGAGATAAAGGATGGCCTCTTTGAGTATCTCTTCTAAGTTAAACGCTACTTTTGATTTGACACTTTTATCAATAAGATAATTTAACTGCTCTGTTAAGAACATAGCCGATACAGAAGCCGATACACCTTTGCCCATGCCATCAACAATAAAATAGAGCTCTTTTCCATCTTGCAACTGGCGCGCTGAATAAGAATCCCCACTTATAATATCTAAAGGATGGTAAAGAAAATCACTCAAATATAATGTGCCACTAATCTCTTGATTACTTAATCTATAATAGAAATCATTTTGAATAATTTGCAACTCTTTTTGAAAACTCAACTCTTCTTGATAATTGGAATATTTTTTATGTTCAGCTAAGAGTTCAAGCTCTTTCTCCTGCTTCTGTGTCTCTTTTTTTAAAAATATATCCGCTATTTTAATCCGTACTGCATCACTTAAGATATCCATAACATCTGGAACGGTAAAAGGTTTCTTTATAAAACTTGTTACTCTATATTTTAATGCATCCATAAACAGTGCTGGCTCTTCAATTCCACTTACAAGGACAATAGGGACAACCTTATCATATTCTCGAACTGCTTTAATAAACTCAATACCTGACATATTAGGCATTTGATGGTCTGTAATAATAATATCAATACGATGTGCATGAAAAAGCTCTAAACCCTCAACACCATCTTTTGCACTCAATACCGATCCAAATACTTCTTCAAAAATACTTTCATAGATACGCATCGTCATCTCATTATCTTCTACACAAAGAACAGTAAATTTCCTTATGTATTTTGATAAAAGGGCATCGTCAATCAACTGTTATACCTTAAACTGCTCGAGTGTTTTTTCTAACTCTTGTGTCCCAGTAAATAAGGTGTGCGACACTTGTTCTACTTTAATAGAAAGCTCATTTGTTTTTTCTGAGGCTTCAACCACTTCAAACATTAATGAAATTAAGCCTTTGGTTTTGGTTGCGATATAGATAGTGCGCTTCATAACATCTGTTGACTTCTCACTTGTTCCAAAAAGTTTCTCTTTAGTTAACTCTGCTTGGTCAATCAAGTCACTCGCTGATGCAGATGTCTCTTGCATCTCTTGTGTTGTTTTATCCGTTTGTTCATAAATATCATTTACATTTTGTGTAATCATATTCACATTCATACTAATTTCGCTCAAACTTTTTTGTGTACGCTCTGCTAATTTTCTAACCTCGTCAGCCACAACCGCGAACCCACGTCCATGCTCACCAGCACGCGCTGCTTCTATAGCGGCATTCAGTGCTAGAAGATTTGTCTGATCAGCGATATCACTGATGATACTCAACACATCTTTGATATTTTTAGCCTGTTCCGTCAAAGCATTTACTTTTTGAGATAGCTCTTCTTGACGAGTGGCTCCATTTTCTACATTTTCAACCACGGTCTCTAATGAACTGACAAAAGTTGAGAGAACCTCAACCGTTTTTTCTAGATCTTCAGTTGTTGATATAGACGCTTCTTCAACATTATCAAGATGTACCCCGACATCATCAATCAATGATTTCATATCTCCCACTTTTTCCTTCTCTAGAGAGATATTTTCTCCTAAATGAACAACAACCTTATCCAGTTGTCCACTTTGATCCTGTGTTACCTTAGAAATATCTACTGCATTTTCAATGGTTGAGCGAAAACTTCCTAAAAGGTCATTTAGAGCAATAGAGACATGATTTAATTCATCCTCGCTCTTGGCTACAACAGGAAGAACTATTGAGAGGTCTTTATTATCAGAGATATGTTGAATATTTTCCAACTTTGAACGAACTCCACTTATGATTCCGCGTTGGATAAAAAGAACTACCCCAATCAAAATCAATCCAAATAAGATATTTTTTAATAAGACAGTAATCATATATGTACTTGTTTTTGCATAGAGTCTATTTATCGCCTCAGTATTTGACTCTGATATTGAATCATCCACCTTTTTAAGAACATTAATTTTTTTAGTAATTGTCGCAAACCAGTTTTCCGCTTCAACGTTAAAGGCTCCCGTTTGTGCTTTTGAAAGTGCAATATCGCGTAAGCGTTGCACATCTTTTACAGATTGATTTTGCATAGCATTTTTAAAGGCACCCGCAGTTTTTTCATCCGCACTCGCTAAAAAAGCATCCGCGTAAGAGTTCTGCTCTGCCATCAGACGAATCCACTTTGCAAACATCCCTGGCTTAAAGGCATCATTGGCGAAGGTCGCACTCATCACAGCGCGTTCGATTCCAGCACGCTCTTTAGACTTCAAGAAGTTAGAATAAGCACTAAGGGCTTTAATCAACTCTGGATTTGAACTTACTTTTGACGTCAACGCAGTTACATTTAAGATATGACGATTCATCCCTGTATAAAACTTAACACTCTCCCCAACAGAAATATTTTGTTGATCGACACGTGCACGTATCGAATTGATTTTTGAAGACTGCTTCTCTACTTCTAAAAGTTCACTTTTTAACGCACTAGAATAGTCTTCTAAGTGTACCGTTTGAACATAGGTATTTAATTCACGAAGTTTTTCATCCGTTAAAATCCTTTGTGCCGGTAAAATTGTTGTAAATTTTTTTCCTTTTGAGCCTAAATAACCTGCACTCGCACCACGTTCTTTTTGAGTCTCATGAATAAACAGACTTAACTTTTTTGAGAGTTCATTTAAGACCTCTACCTTGGAGAGTTCTTGGCGTTTTTCAATCCCGTCAATCACGACTTCTGAAATATTTAAAATGGCGTATAAAACAACCAAAATCAACATAATAAATAATTTTTTATTAATACTCATAATTAGCCTACTTTTTTAACATTAAATTCACTGACCAGTCCTAAATCACTCAAGAGTGCATGTAGTCGTTCATCACCGACAGAAACGCTCAATCGTACGCCATCTTTATGTATCAGCTTGACCAAATACCCAATAACTGAAGAGGTCATGGAAATAGAGTCAACAACTTTTATACTGATAGACTTTTCACGCTGAGACATCGAATCTAAAGAATTTTTAATCTCTTGGAAGTCACTAATCGTTTTTATATTACCCTCTATATGAAGGGTTGAAGCATCTGCTTTAAGTGTCATAATTTCTCATTTCATAATAATATACTTACATGGTACTAATAATTATCTTAAACAGTTCTAAACTTCAATGAACTCTATTCTTTGTGATAAAATATAGCATATATATGCACGTACTTTTTTACCACTTAACGATGCGACGGCTTCTTTATAAAAACGCACCTGCTTTTTATGGGATGGTCCATGAGACTTAGCACTTTTATAATCAATAATCACCCACACATCACTGTGTTCAATCAATAAGTCAATATAACGCAACTCATTTTTATAAGAAAAAGCCCGCTCTTTATAAATATCTCCATCTACTAAATCTAAAAATTTCTGCTCTTGTAAAAGATGCCCTATCCGTTGTGCTATCTCATCAAAAGCACGCGCTTCAAGCTTCATCGAAAAACGATTTTTAGTTGCAATCAAAGCATTCGCTAAAGCGTCTATTTTAAACTCCACCATCATCTCTAAACAATAATGCAATGCCAAACCAAAATCAATTGCGCCTAAGTCAGACTCTCTCTCATCTTCGACTTTTAGAAGATCACCTTGAGTTCCATAATAAAGTGCCTTATATTCCAGCGCGCTGAGTTCTACTTTTTTTACTTGCTCTTTGGCTGTAACTTCTAAGGTTCCATAAGATTTAAATTCTAAATTTAACTTTTCAAACTCACTGTCTTTACCCTTTTGAACAATAAAAAGGTTTTTCTGCGCACGGGTAAACGCCACGTAAAGCGCATTTAGTGAATCTTCATGGGCTAAGACCTTATCCTTAGACAGAGCACGCTCATAAGCCAGATCAAAACTATCACGTGTCTTTTGACGTAAATATATGCGTTCTAACCTTACGCCATCATATTCATAAATCAAAACAGAGCGCGATGCCGGAGCGCGCTTGAGTCTGTCTAAAACAACTACATTTTCAAACTCTAAGCCTTTTGACTTATGTACTGTCAGTACCCGTACTCCATTAAGTTCTGGACTATACGCCGTCGCATCAATACGCTCATACTCATAAATAAACGACTCTATATCTTTATAACCATCAAGTATCTCAATAAATTTTAAAATATTAATATCACTGTTAAAAAGTCCAAACTCTTCGATGACACTTTTAACCAAAGCAACAGGAGAGTACATGGAGAGGTTTACTCTTTTTATTTTGCGGTACTCCAGCGCGCTGAGTTGACAAAAGTTACGGGCATAAACACTCTCATTAAAGTAGCAGTACTTAAGATACTCGATAAGGGCTTGAACACTGCGTTGTCCAATAAGCTTAGACGTTGTCTCCGTCACTACTTCTATCTCTTCAGCGCGTAGAGCCTCTGCCACACTGAGTCCATCCCCATTAGTGACACAAAGAATAGCGATGTCATTACTGTTCGCACCTAACTCTAATAAGCTTTTAACAAAACCCAGCGCGCTGTCTAATATCTCATCATCAGTGACTACTTCTACATAACCACTGCTTTGATCAGCGAACACTTCTTGATCCACATAATCTTTGATATTTTTTCTAAAGACATTGTTCACAAAATTTACCACCTGTCCACTTGAGCGGTAATTGACTTTTAGTGCCTCTTTTTGCACATCAAAAATTCGTGCTGTCTCATTAAACAGTGCGCTGACTCCACCACGAAAACGATAGATAGATTGTTTCACATCACCCACAAAGAAAAAAGAACCACTCTCTTTAACCCCTGTTCCTGAACGAAGTTCGGTGATGATGGGTTTTAAAATCTCGTACTGTAAAACACTGGTGTCTTGATACTCATCGAGTAAAATGTGATCGATTTTTGCATCGAGTCTAAAATAGAGAAACTCAGACTCTATGCCCTCTTTTAAAAGTTTGTACACCATGGCCGTAATATCATCAAAACTAAGTTCACTTTCATCTTTGGCTAAAAAAGTCTTAGCGCGCTCATACACTTCAAGTAAGGAGAAAAGATCATGAAAAAAACTCTGCTCTTTGGCTTCCATATAGGCACCCATCATACTTTGGATATTTCGCAAATGCTCATCTAAAAAAGGCTCGTACACTTTTTTATAATCCCAGTAATTAAAACTCTCTTTTTGGAGCCAAGACTTTGAGATCAAATCATCTATCGTCTCTATGTCAAAAGTTTTCATCCCACGCACTGAGAGTGTCTGTACATCTTGCATATAAATTTTGATACGTGTGACTTCATTTAAGATGGTATGTTCTATCTCTTTTAAATCTTTTTTTTCAAATTTTTGCGCAGGGAGTTCTTTACTTTTAAGATACAACTCATCAAGTAGACCAATAATAGAGTTCAGTCTTTTTTGGCTCAAACTCGATAAGGATATCAATACATTGTCTAAATTGGCCGCATTCACCTCTTTTAGAAAACGCATCAAAAGTTTGATCTCATGTTGCGCAGCAAAGGTTGAGAAGTTAGGCATCAAACCAGCGTTGAGTGAAAACTTTCGCAAGATCTGCGCAAAAAATTTATCCAGTGTCATGATTTTGGTGTCAGCATTTAAAAAGTTTGCTAAAACACTTTGGCGCGCTTGCAAGATATCTTCACTACTAAGACCACTTTGTGTAGAAATATGCTGAAGTTCATCGCGTGTAGGCAGTTCTTTTAGAGTCAAAACAATTCGCTCACTCATCTCATTGGCGGCTTTATTGGTAAAAGTGAGTGCTAAGATTTTAGTAGGATCTTCCCCCATAAAAAGCAGGCTCAAATATCGAACTACAAGATTAAAAGTTTTGCCACTACCGGCACTGGCTTCATAAGCTAAAAAAGGGGTAAAAGTCATGAGAGATTGTACTGTAAATTAAGTGATATTTAGTACAGTTAAATAGGTGAAAGTAAGATATAATCATTTCAAATAATTAAAGGTTGTCCTTGAGTTCTCTACTACGTTTTGCAAAAGTTGCTTGCACTAAAAAGGTTGTCACTAAGGCAGTCAGCATCTCTCTTGTCGTTGGATCTCTACTGAACCTTATCAATCAAGGTGAGCATCTAATAAGTCTTAATTTTGACCAGCTCAACATCGCAAAACTGCTTTTTACGTATCTCGTGCCCTACGCCGTTACCACCTACACTGCAGTATCTCTACATTTAGAGTTCAATATCGGACAAAAAGCCATTATGGAAGCAGACTTGGAGTGTAAGGTTTGTCGTCATAGAGCACATGTAAATGAGCAAACCCTCATTCCTGAGTGTCCAAAATGTGGACTTCAAACACGTTGGCGCGTTAAATAAATCTAAGCCCGTTTACAGAGGTATTTGTAGGCACAGTATTGACAATTCAGTGTACTTTCACACTTCTCAAAACTGCTTGTTTTACTCTGGGAGAGTTCACTTAGGTGATGACGTAAAAGTTCCAGTTTCTCTTCTAAAAGTTCTTCTTTAACTATACTTCCACTTTTTAAGTCATAAAATGAGACACTATCAAGCGTTCCGAGGGAGCGCGTTAGTAAGGTATAGAATTCTAGTTGGAAATCGGTAGCATTGTCTACAGTCCGTTTGGTATAGAGTTTGTATTTCCCTGTTTTATAGTCCAAGACACTCAGCGCGCCAGACTTCAAATCTATACGATCAATAATTCCAGTGAGTTTGAAACCCTCGAAATCAACACTGAGTTCTTTCTCGGTGTGCACTACAATATTGCCCTTTTTAAAGTGCTCTATCTCATGGGTAAAAAATGGCTCAAGAAGTTTTTCATATTGTCTGTTTTGAAACTTCTGTAAAACAGTTGTTCCATTTTCATTTTTAAGTATCTTCATAAAGTCTGATTTTAATAGTCGCACATCATCATAAGTGTTCTGCGCACTATAAAGCTTATTCAGTGCATTATGAATAATATTTCCTATCTCATGCTCTTTAGGCAAGTCTTTGGCTATTTCATGCTCTTTAACTTGCAAGATATAACGATAATAATACTTTCTCTTACACTCTAACAATAATCTCAGTGCGCTCGATGATAGTGGACGTTGTGTGAAATCATGCTCAAGGATAATTTCCTCTTCATCAAGTATTTTGATACCACTGCTTTCAAACAATATCTTTGCGTACTGTTCATCATCGGCCTTAGTATAAGGGATACCAATCTGTGTAAGAAACCTTGATACATTCGCATCACTGCTGTCTACACAAGCGATGCGTACCACTTCAGCGCGTCTAAAGAGTTCTGAATAATAGTGTTTTTGTAGCGCTTCCCTATCCACCGTAGTAGGTAAAGATGCCTTAGCGCGTATACTTGAATTTAGAAAAAGATCTTTTTCACTTGAGCGGGGAACATAGGCCTCATTAAAATCGACTACGATAACAGCGTCATAAGTGATAAGTCTCGTCTCAAGTAGTCCTAAAACTGTTATCTTCCCCCCACGAACATCGTCCAACGAGTGTTTTATCACACGATTTAAAAAAAGATGAAGCACCGATTTGATACTGCTCTCTTTAAGGTGTTCTGAGAGTTTAGAGAAGTAATACAACTCCTCTTTGACAATCTTTTTAACACTGTTTTTTCGTTCAATTGCCAAATACGATTCGATTATTTTCTCAAAATCTACTTCAGCCAAGGGACGATGATAATTTTCTAGTAAAGTACTCTCGTCTAACATCCCCACTCTGTTCAAGCGCGCTACATTTTCTACACTTGGATTGTCAAGATACTCCACCGTCGACGAGATACTTTGGTAAAAAGAGGACTCTTTAATACTTAAACCCATGGCAAAGTTAAAGTTCCCTTCTGTGTCAAAAGTACGTAGCATTTCAACAAATCCCTCATCAGGGAGCATTACTACTATCTTAGAACTATCATAGCCCTCATTTAACAGAGTAAATACTTGGTACTTAATAAAAGCAACTTGCAAAATTCTTTGTGAGAAAGTAAAGGCTTCTATACTTTGATTGGCGCGCTGACGTGACGTGTATTCAATCTCTTTGGTGCTTAAGTTTAGATGATTAATGGTTTCATTTTTTATCTCAAAACCTAAAGCACCAAGACGTTCTTGCATTTTTTGATTGTACACCGAAGCACTAAACTCAATTTTAATCTCAATAAGTTCCGCACATTTTTGAATAACTTCTATCTCAAAGTTGGTCAAAAAGCCATCTATTTTTAAGAGTACTGAACCCAGTGATTTTACATAAGCCTTATTGATTTCATAAAGCTCAGGTAAAAACATTCTGTCAATAACATTTTCTTTATCACAAAGTTCTTTATAGCGCGCTCGAAGCTCGATAAGTATCTCAATATGTTCACTATACTCTTCATAGGTATCAACTAAGTCAAGCTCTTCAATCGCTACTTTCTCACCACTAAGTTCATTAAAAAATTTAAAAATATACGAGCTATTTTGAATAAATGTAAAAAAGTTTCGTTCAATATTGAGTTTGGAGAAGTTTTGAAATTCGCTGGCACGAAGCAGGAGTAATTTTTGAGAATCTTCATCTAAAAAAGTTCTATTCGATACTAAGATAGCACGTGAGAAAAATTCTGAGATGGTTGAGTAGTTGTCTAAAAAGGTATCGTTACTTCTTTCGCGTAAAATAGCTTCACGTATCGCACGTGAGCTAGGAAGAACAATATTTTGTTGCATACGACTTAGTAGCCGTACTCTTCTATATAATCGTTACGTGTATCTACTTTCAGACTTAAGTAGCGCGCTTTTTCACCCACTGCAATATGAGCAATGATATTCCAACGTCCCTCTTTAGGTAAGGCAGTCTCTTTAAAGATATACTGACCATTAACCAGTGTTGGATTCTCTTGTTTGATATCAAATTCTAAAAGGTCTGGACGTGTCCACACTAAATCAATTTTAGCATCTTCGATTGTTTTCCCACTAGTGTCTTTAATCACATAAGCGAGGGAATTTTTGTCTACGCTAAAGTCTTTCGTTAAAAATTTAATGGTATAACTTTTATCAAAATCAATTTTTTGATTAATAAGGTCATTAAAATTAGTATCACCATTATGATAATCCATCATATATTCATTGGTTAACTGAACAGGATTATTAACAGCTACCACAACGGTGGCCACTGAAGCTAAAAATATAGCCATAATAGAGAGTGAAATTCCGACTGGCCATCTTGCTGCTTTTTTCTTTTTCATTTTACTCTTCTCTCATTCGTTCTTCTATCTCTGCTACTTCTTTGTCCGTCTGCTCTTTTGATCTTAACTTAGCGCGTCGGCGTCCTCTGAAGTATTGAAATAATGCTAAAAGTATAGTACCGTAAAAAATTACACGAATTACATCGATAAAATTCTTACTTCCATTACCCGCTGCATTTTCTAAGACTACACCATGTGTAGCAGCTATCTCTTCTGCAATCTGAGAATACCCGTTGTACATACCGACTGAGTACTTTTTAACAACATTTCCATCTTTAACTCTTTGAGAAATAACGGGCAGTATCACACCTCCATAATTACTCATCACTTCACTGACATCATCAAATGAGCGTGCAAACATAATAACAGTAATAATCGCACTCATCATGTTCCCATTGGGACTCAGTACACGTTTTTTATCAAAATCCTTATATAAAGATGCTGGCTGAGCATAAATACCTAACTGCTTATCAAATTCAGAAAAACTGAGAATGATAAAAGGCTCCTCAAGCTCTTTGGCCAACTCTTGTTCGTAATCAATCATACTCTGGTTATTTTCTAACTCTCTTGTCATAACCATGTAAAGACTTACCCCTGTTTTTTCAAATAATTCAGTACCTAAGTAGCTTACTGATTCATTAAAACGTGGATTATTAACGACGTTATCTTTATATAAATATTCTGTTGCTGTAAGTGTTGTGGAAAATAATAATGTGAGGATGAGGGCCGCAAGCCCTCGTGAAAAGATCAAAGACCTTTTCCCTTAACCAACGTACAAGTGGTTAGTAGTAAATACTGACCATAATGTAATCGCAGCCATAATAACCATACCCCATGATAAAATTTTATCCATTTGGTACTCCTTACTTGGCAGAAACATCAACACGGTGGTTGACATTTTCTACGCTGTTCATACGGATTTTTTGCTCATCTTTGATTTCGTAAAATTGATCCGCACTTGCTTGTTGTGTAACAATTGCACCGTATGTTAACCCAGCTAAAATACTGAGTAACAATAGAGTTGCAATTAACATCCCTGTTATACCGTGAAGTGAGAATACACCTCTTTCATTTTCATTCATTAGGCTCTCCTTACTTACTTAAGCTAGTGATGTATGCACCAACAGCTTCGATTTGTTTATCGTTAAGACGTTCAAATGCTGGCATTGTACCAATGTTCGCTTTTTTACCATCTTTAAGTACTGATGCAACTGTTGCGATGTCAAATCCATTAAGTTTTGGTCCAGCATACGCCATACCTTCACCTGATGCACCGTGACAACCAGTACACGTACCTTTTTCAAATAATGCAGCGCCTTCAGTGTCAGAAGCAGGAAGACCTGCAGCAACATAAGCAGCTACCTTATCAATTTCACCATCAGCAAACATATAGTTAAGACCAGCTGGCATTCCACCAGGGAAGTCTGACTTTAAGTTGCTTGCGCCATTCATGATTGCATGAACAACACCTTCTTTAGAGATACGGTGGTTAAGATCAGCTGCCTTACCTTCGATACCATCTGCAGAAAGACCGTGACACACTTTACACTCTGCTAAGAATACAGACTCACCCATTTCAACTAAACGATCGCCAGTAATGTCTTTATACTGTGCTTCAAATTTAGTGTTATGTGCAGATACATCCTCATTATATTCACCGATTTGAGAGTAAGCGTTCAGTGGGTAACCCACGAACCAATACCAAACACCCCAAATCATTGTTAATAAAAATGTAATAGCCCAACCCATTGGAAGTTCATTTTTGTACTCGCCAATGCCATCCCAATTTTCGTCCGCTAACGTACCTGTTGCTGTATCATCTTGCATTTGACGAACGTATTTGAGAACTACAAACACTGTCGCTAAAACAAGAACAACCGCACCAGCTACTGCTAGAAGATTTACAATATCATCGTTCATACCACCTTTAGATCCGCCAACTGCCATCCATGTGGCTGCTAACATTACTATAGTAGTGATGATACCTGTAAGTACTAACTTATTCATATATGCTCCTACTTTTTCTCTTCATCAGAGATTTTTTCTACCGGTTTATCGGTAATGTCATCATGTAAAGCGATATCCGCATACTCTTCATAATCCTTACCGTACTTCTTCTTTGCAGTGTAGAGGTGCCAGATGTACCCATAAAGTACAAGCACCATAAACGCTGTTAAGAAAAAATAACCGTAAGCTTGAAATGTTGCAATATCCACTGCTCTACCTTATTTCAAACTATTCATGTATGCAATAATAGCTACGATTTCAGGAATATTTCCTGCTTCAACCATATCTTTAATCGCTTGATCTTTCATATCTGCAGTTACTAATTTTGCTTCTTCTAATGCTGATGCGTGTGCACCATCAAGAGTGTCTGCTAATTTAACAACTGAAGTTGAACCATCCTTCATCGGGATTGGTTTATTATAAGGAACAGCGAATACATTTTTAATAGTGATCTGCTCAGCATATGCTGTATCGATATCTGCTAAATTTGTATACATCCATGTATATTTAGGCATGATTGAACCAGGAACAACGCCCGCTGGATCTTTCATATGATTTTC
Source organism: Sulfurimonadaceae bacterium (assembly GCA_016744905.1). Lineage (GTDB taxonomy): Bacteria > Campylobacterota > Campylobacteria > Campylobacterales > Sulfurimonadaceae > BB10. The sequence continues at coordinate 75,758 of JADGDM010000002.1, forward strand.
GTGCCAGTCAGTTGTACGGTAGTTACCTACACGCATTAAGTCTGGACCAGTACGTTTTGAACCCCAAAGAAATGGACGATCATAAGCATACTCACCACTTAAAGAGTAGTGACCATAACGGTCAGTTTCAGCTTTAAACGGACGAATTAACTGTGAATGACAAGCATTACAGCTATTTTTAATATAAACATGACGACCAGCCAACTCTAAAGTTGAGTAAGGAGTAGTCCCTACAACTGGTTGTGACGCTTTATAAAAGTTTGGCACGATCTCAACAAGACCGGCGAACGCGATTGCGATAAATACACCAACTGCAAAAAAGAATGGGCGTTTTTCTAACCAATGAAACATATTATCCCCTTTCCTTACGCTGCCATAGGAGTAGCGTTTTGTAACTCGCTCTCTTCTACACGACGGCCAGCAGTCATAGTTTTGTACATATTCCATGCAAACATTAAGAAACCTACTAAGTATAAAGTTCCACCAACAGCACGGATTGTGAAGTATGGGTGTAATACAGAAACTGTATCGATAAATGAGTAAGCTAAGTTACCAAATTCATCGTGAGCACGCCACATCATACCTTGAGTAATACCAGCAATCCACATAGATGTGAAGTACAAGATAACACCAAGTGTTTGGATCCAGAACTGAGAGTTCATCATTGATTTAGAGTAAATTTCACGCTTGAACACACGAGGTGCCATGTGGAAAAGTGCTGCCATAATCATGAATCCAACCCAACCAAGTACACCATCATGTACGTGACCAACAATCCAGTCAGTAAAGTGCGCAAGTGCATTTACAGATTTAATCGCTTGAATAGGACCTTCAAGAGTCGAGAACATATAAAATGTAGACGCAAGAACCATAAACTTAATCAACGGAGATGAAGCAACTTGTTGCCATTCACCCTTCATTGTAAGAAGCATATTGATCGCTGAACCCCATGAAGGAAGAATCAATACAATTGAGAAAACAGATCCCATTGTTTGCATCCAGTCAGGAACAGTTGAGAATAGAAGGTGATGACCACCCGCCCAAAGATATACAAACATTAAACCCCAAAAAGATAGTAAAGAAAGTTTATATGAATAAACCGCTTGACCAGACTCTTTTGGTAAAAAGTAGTAAATCATTGCAACGATAGGCACTGTAAATCCAAATGCAACTGCATTGTGACCATACCACCATTGAACTAAAGCGTCATTTGTACCTGCGTACATTGAAACTGAGTGATACCATGCGCCGATTCCACCTGAAGCGAAATAAGTTGGAACTTCCATATTATTAAATAAGTAAAGCATAGCTATACCTAAGAAAGTCGCAATATAGTACCAAATTGAGATGTATAAAGATCTCTCACGGCGAATACCGATAAGACCGAAAATACTTAATCCCCAAATAACCCATACAATAACGATAGCGATATCGATTGGCCATTCAAATTCAGCATACTCTTTTGAAGTAGTGATACCTAAAACAAGTGAAACAACAACAGCTGCCACACCAACAAGGTATAACCAAAAGTGTAATTTACCTAAGAACATCAATAGCTTAGATTCTGCCATTGATACTTTAAGAACACGTTGTCCTACATAGTACCAAGTTGCAAAAACACCACTAAGTGTAAAACCAAAAATTACTGCATCAGTATGCAGCGGACGTAATCGTGAAAAGTTCGTATATTCCCCAAGTGCTTCACCTAAAAATAGGTTCGCTCCAGGGAAAGCTAGTTGCCAAGCAAGTATAACACCTACAAGCATACCAACAATTCCGAGAACAACAGTTGAAAGCATAAACATCTTTGCAACTGAGTAATCATACTCTAATGGACGATTCTCCATATACAGCCTCCTGTTAAGATTCAAAGCGTAAGAGTCCCCTTTCAGAGACTATTGACCTTGTAATATTATCATCAATAATATGTAAATACCCTTAAGTCAAATAAAATATTTAATCTAATTTATTAATTTTTATTTAATATTTACGGGAAAATCCCCTAAATTACGGAGCAAATATCTTATTTTACTTATAAAAATCATAAATAAATTATAATTTTCTATACGTTACTAGGTGAAACACTCTTCAATTATTAAGCTTTTTGACTATTAAATAAGAAGTTTTTATGTAGAATACTTTCAATAAGACAAAGGTTGATAATGCGTAGTGAACATAAGGTAATGATTCCACAAGAGTTTATTGATGAGGCGTCTATACATATTAATGATTTAATCAGTCGAAAAACAAGTAAAATCACTCTTTTAGTAGATCAAGTTATTCCTTCTGTTGTTATGCTTTCTCAAAGTGACTTTGACAGACTAAATAGTAACAACAGTCCTCAAGATATTAATACTCAAACAGCTTCTACTTTTGATAAGACTAAGCTTTCTAAAGAAGAGAGTATGTTGCTCACAATTAAAGACCGTATCAATTTTTTTAAAGATCTCGGTGAAGAAGATGTTATCAACATGGCAAGCAACATTAAATTTATACGTCCAAAACTCAATGATGTTATTTTTGAGCAAGGTTCACATGGGAAGGAGATATATTTTATTATCAAAGGCATTGTCTCCATCTCTTCACTCAACCATTCTAATGAGAACACAGAAATAGCAACCCTCGATCAAGGACAAGTTTTTGGTGAGATGGCAATGATTAATGACTCCAGAAGCGCCAAAGCCAGTGTCAAATCAGATGAAGCCTTTTTACTGCAAATGACTTTAATAGAAAATCCAACCTGCGATGATGCAGTAGCCTTTGCAAAGGTTTATCAAAACATGTTGAAAGCACTGGCACAAAAACTGGTTGGTAGTAATAATCAGCTCATAAGTTTCATCTCTTAAAATACTAAGCACTTTTATGTTTCATTTTGGAACGTATTCAATAATTTAACTTATAGCACTAAAACTTGTATCTATAGTTCCCTTATCAATTTTTATAAATTATATCTACAATTTATCACATTTCAACAATAGCGAAAGTGCTATATATACAACACTTATATTCAAAATATTAATATTTAGCGCTTAATTAAACTCATTAAAACAAGATATAATCATAAGTTTTTTTTATAATCACTTAAGTATATTCCTCTAAACTTTCTAGATAACCTTAAAGGAATTCATATGCACGTCTCAAAACTATCTTTAACTATTTTAAGCCTACTTTTAATCTTTAGCTTTAGTGGCTGTGAAGACATCACACAATTTGGCAAAGATTCTAATACAACTGAGAACAATGAGACTCAGCCAGACTTAGCCTTGTCTATAAGTGAAGAGACTGCTCCTGAAATAGAAAGAGCAGAGAAATCTGAGGCATCGATAGAACCTACAGAGATGACTGAAAATAGTCCTGCCCCACAAACACCAGATGAACCAGAACTTGTCATACCTCCCCAAGTAGATACGCCAAATGCACCAGAAACAGATCCAGAAATCATCATCCCAAATACACCAACACCTACTCCATCAGAGACACAGACACCTGAAGTCACTGAACCAGAACCAGAAGTAGAAGTACTTCCAGAACCTGAGCTTGTAACACCTACCCCTAGTCAAGCAGTTATTGAACTGTGTGAAGCCATTGAGATTACAGCCCAATCACTCAATGTAAGAATCAATCCAAATACATCTGATGACAAAGTAGCCACCGTGGAAAATGGTGAGCAATATGTTGTTGTAGGTCGTGATGGAAACTGGGTTAATATTTGGTTTGATGAAGAGACACGATGGGTTTATGGGTCAGGTTATACTGAAGATATGAACCTCTCTTGTGGAAAAGTAATCAACACAAATTCGCTGAATGTACGAACCGGAAACAGTACTGCTTTTGATATTGCAGGAAGTATGAAAGGGGACTCTCTTTGGGTATATGCAACACAAAGTGATGATATCTGGAAAAATATCTGGTACAAAAGTGAATCTCTATGGGTACATGGAAACTATCTAGAACAACAGTACAGTGATGCACCTTCAAATTCTGACGCAATAGCCATCATCGTTGAGAGTTTTACAATTAACAGTGATGACCTTATAACAGATACTAATTTTGTCACACTCACTATGCGTGTGAACAGCAGTGTCGTCTCTTATCAAGTGAGTGAAGAGCGTACTTTAAGTGGTGCGCAGTGGTTAGACTACAGTGAGAGCGCTGACTTTACACTCTCTTCAGGAGATGGGGTAAAACAGCTCTATCTACGTGTTAAAGATGCCAATGGTCGTCTCTCAGAGATTGTTAGCAACAGTATCGAACTTAAAGTTCCTGTGGTAATTAGTGATGGACGTAGTATCGATCGTGATCTTTTTTACGCAGGATATAGAAGTAGTTATGGAGGTCTTAATGGCCAACAGGTAACTGGTCTAAATTACCTTCTTGATAACTTTGAAGAGGATAAAGAAGCAGCTTATACAAACTTGAGTGTTTGGTCTCGTCAGATAGCCTATCTTTTAGCAACCACCAAACATGAGGTAGCCAATACTTACACTCCTATTACAGAGTATGGAAGCAAATACTGTGCGCGCTACGATGGTGGATGTACCTATAAAGGGCGTGGCTATGTTCAACTCACACATAAGTATAACTATAGTGCAATGAGTGCCATTACCGGTGCCAACTTGGTTGATTATCCAACCCGTGCACTGGAGCCGGACATTGCTTATACGGTTATGTCTTATGGATCATTTCATGGTATTTTTACCAGTAGAAAATTGGGTGACTACATCAAGTCAGGTTCAACTGACTATTATAATGCACGACGCGTTATCAATGGAACAGACAAGGCAACACTGATAAAAGGTTATGCACAAACATTCCAATCAATTTTAGATAACTCTGCAAAATGAGTCAAAACAAAACGATAAATTATATCTTACCCAGCGCGCTCCTTCTACTAGGTCTCAGCGTAGGGTACTATCTGGGTTCGCTCAACAAAACACCAAGTGAACAGATACGTCACGTCTCTATTGCCCAAACATCCCAAGAGACTACGCCAACTATGCAAAAAGACAACAATAATATCCCACTTAAGACTGAGAAAAAAATAAGTGCAAACATCTCAAAACATCAGCAAAAGAGATATCTCAATGAAGGCACACTTGAAACAGTCCAAACAGATAAGAGCATGGTTGAAGGAATCAATCAATTAATGACTTTAGCCAATGGTGATGGAGAGTATGACTATACAGCCGTCAACAAAAGTAAGCAAGCACTCCTTCGTTTAGCCAAAAGTAATCCCAGCGCGCTCAGTGATCTGCTCAGTGCTTACGCGGAAAATCTCAACAATGACATGATTCAAAATCAGCTTTTTCAAATCGTCTCTCAGGTAAAAACACCTCAGGTTCAAGCTCTTGCAACGGACTTGGCAAGCTCCAATGATAGAACAGAAAGTATCGCAGGTTTTGATCTTTTAGGTGCGCTCGACATCCCGACACAAGAGGGATTAGAACTCACAACCTCTACACTACGTGCCTCACCAGAAGACAAAGAGTTGGTACTCTCTGCCATGCACGCTCTGCCAAAACTGACACTCTCAAGTGAAAAAAACGGTGAAGTCGTTGCACTGCTCTCAGATTTGGCCAACAGTGATAACGAAGCGATACGTTCTGAGAGTCTGCTCACCATTGCTTCATGGGCCAAAACAGAAGAGGAGTTAAAGTCCGTTATCAGCGCGCTGGACAGTGAAACCCCTGATGATAAGATATCTGCGGCCATGGCACTAGAGCACAGTAGTGTTGTCGGAGATCAAATAAAATCTGCACTCCTTAATAAAATCTCTTTGGAAACTGAACTTTGGGAAGTACGTGCCATGAGTGCCAATGCACTGAACCGTTTTGACCTCAGTGAGAGTGAATTTTCTACGCTACAAACTTTTAGAAAAGAGCAAGTCGGTGGTGTAGAACATTAAACTACAGTTCTATTCGTAGAGTAATCCCAAATTTTCTAACAAAAGTTTCAAATCTTTACTAGGTAATTTTATGGTCTCTATTGAATAGTCGTAAGAATCTCCCAGTCCTACCATAAGTCCCAAGGACATAGATGCCCCTGATTGCTCGTAATTAAAACATATATCTTCAATGTTACTAAAATAGTTATACTCTAAAAAATTTCTCGCCTCAACTCTAAGTTCATAACTGTATCCACTTTTCTGATTAGGAGCAATTTTTTTTATATACCCATTGACACTATAGCTCGGTGATCTGTCCATGCACTTCACGCCTGTTATAAATATTGTATCAAGCACATCAGCCTGATTATGCGTAAAAGTTAAAGTAATATCTTCTTTTGAGATTAAATTCATCACAATATCAAAGTTATACACACTTGAATTACCATCATTTATATATTCACTATAGACATCTTGGTATTCAAAATACATACGTTGAGTGTCCATAGTTTTTGTACACCCTGAAAGTAAAATAAGTACAATAAAGGAACTCAATATTTTCATTTCAACTTCTTAAAAATTTTATTTAACTTTTTATAATATTAAAATAACTATATCATATACCTTAAAATAGTTATAATCGAAGGCTTACGTTAACTTTTCGTTAGCGCACCATTACAATTTGATTTACCCACTTTTTCTATACTACCGTACATAAAACTTACGGAGACAAAACATCAAAAAAACATTTAGCTTCTTAAAAGCCTTAGGTCGATTTTCTAGCACATGGACGGGAAGTATTATTTTTGTTCTTCTCTTTACCTTTTTTCTCGCACAAAACTTCCGAATACCAAGTGGCTCGATGAAAGACTCACTTTTAGTCGGCGATCATCTTTTTGCGAAGAAGTTCGCTTATGGGATTCCAACACCTACCATTCCTTTTTTAGAAATCCCCCTCATTCCAAACACGGATGGACATATCTATAATGGAGACAAGCCAAAACGTGGTGATATCGTGATTTTCAGGTATCCATTAGATATCAAACTTCACTATGTAAAACGTTGTGTGGCCACAGAAGGAGATGAGTTATTTGTTAATAATAAAGACCTTTACCTACATCTACGTGAAGGTGATGACTATATGAAGCTTCAGTACAAGATGGATGAGTTGATTGAGTATGGAGGAAAACTCTGGGCAAAAAAACCATATCAAAATCTCCATCACGGTATTCATCATGATGAACATGTCATCCAAGATGGAAAATATCCTTCTCAAATATTTAACACCCCCATCATCAAGGTTCCTCAAAATGAGTACTTTATGATGGGCGACAATCGTGACCACTCAGCTGATAGTCGTTATTGGGGTAGCGTTCCTTATGGATTGTTGCAAGGCACACCATGGTTTATCTATTTTTCAATGGGTGATGACTGGGAGATACGTTGGGACAGAATGTTTAAAACGCCTACCGATTTAGAAGAGAAAAAGCATCTTGATAAGGCAGTAAAAATTCGTAAAAAAGAGGATATTAAAGAATATATCATCAGCTAACGACAGAGGCTTTTATACTTTAAAAAAGCGCTCTAAGTTAAATCTTTTAGATTCAAGTTTATATTTTTTCGCAGCAGATGACTCTTCTATCTTGGAGTAACGTCTAAACAATTCATTAAGATCTGCAAAGGTAATCTCTTCACCCTCTTCATCCAACTCCAATGTTTCAGGATTGAGTTTGGTTGGTTCTAACTGTTTAGTAGTCCCTCCTATTACCTTATTTCCCTGTACACGTGGCCCCATTAAAATGGTACTCGTCACTGGCCAATGATCTTTCCCTGCTATGGAGTTATACTCTGCCGTTCTTCCCATCTCTGAAAACAGTACCAAAACCGTATCATCCCAAACTTCCATCGCCTTTGCATCATCAATGATATCTTGAACAAACTCAAAATAGGCAATGATACTCTTTGGATGATCACTGTCCATCGCTCCATGTTGATCAAAACCTCCAACACCAGAGTGCGCAGTATTGATAGCGATGGTCATCTGATTGGAAGCGTATCCTGCAATCCCTAAGTGAGTTTTACCAACAGCCAAACTGCCACTGGTATCTCCCTTTGGTAGTTGATCTACCACATCTTGTAGACGTTCACTGCTTTTATGTGACTGAATATACTCGTGCAAGTCTGCTTGAACCGCTTTTGAATGCTTTTTATTCAAGAGCCTCTCTTGACGTGCACGTTTTGCTCTGTCAAGTCGGTCATTTATACTCTGAGTGTAGGTTGGCGTTTTATGACCAGGTGAGCGCGTAAAAATCAGATCAATCATATCTCTCCCATTACGCACGCCCACACTACTACCCAACCCTGCTGAGTAGCGATAGGCATTTCCACTTAAAATGTGTCCCATAGGACTCTCTTTTCTATACACATCACTAAGTACTGAACCAAAGGTGGGATAGCCCGCTTCAAGCTGACCTGAGACAAAATATCTATCCGTATGACTATTTGTCTGGGCATTTACACCATTAATAATCAACATCTCTTCATGATGGTTTTGAAAAAAATCATCCATCACTGTATTATTTTCCCTGTCCTGTGCTAGATAGTCAATATTTCCAGCGCGCTTGGCTGTTTTTGTCCAATCAAGATTATTGATTTCCGGCTGGGGGTTACAGATCATGGTCGGATCCCACCCTCCAACGGCGTGGACAAAAATCCATAAAGGACCATCATAGATTGGATAGTCATAAGCTTCTAAAAACGAGGGTGTAAGCAGTGCGCTTGCTCCTGCGACTGAGAGTTTTAAAAAGTTTCTTCTTTGCATACTATTTCTCCTCTTGTGGAATATCATAAAAAAAGTAGAAGTCATCTACCAGATAGTTGATTATTACCGACCAGGTTTGAACCATAAAAGTTCTGTCAAATTCATTCCCTGTATATACACCTTGATAATTGAACGAACCGCTACAGTTGATAATACGCGTACGCCCTTGTGCTTTAAAATCCTCATAACTCTCTTTTAAAAGTGTGTACGTAAAATTTAACTCTTCAGAATCCAAACTCATCTCCTCATTACGAAGGTACTTATGTAAGTACTGAATATTTTGTTTAATCTTTGCGATATCTTCAGCACTTTCAGGTGTAGTGTTTACGTCTACAAAAGGGGTGAGTCGTTTTTCAGAGAGTGTACCTTTAGAATAGAGTAGATCAAAGCTCAACTCCTTACAGCCTGCGTCAAAAGAGATGCGTTTTTGTATGCCTGCTTTGATCGCATTCATTCCATGATCACGTCTATTTTCCAATTTATTATCAATACCTCCATAGAGAAGGTTATAGATAGTATCAATATAACGCCACTGAGAGTAGGTATTAAAATCAGAAGGTTTTAGTGTTGGCATCTTAGTGTTAAGCTTATCACTCAGCGCTTCAGGTGTTAAGAGATGACTATTTAAGAGCAATCTATCAAGTTCTAAACTACTCTGATCTACGCTCTTTGCTCTAAAAAGTGCAGAAAAAATAATCTCTTTTATTAAGACCTTTGTATTTCGGTTTGAATTTTCAAACTTCTCGATAATCCCCGCAACAATCTCCTCTTGAAGCTCATAAGCTTGAAGCAGTTCATTATACTTCTCATCATTGGCACTAGGATGTGTCAGCAGTTCGTGTCCTAAAAGCATCTTTGAGAAGTGTCTCAGCATGGTATGCACAAAACGAGGATCCTTGACTATCTTTGATGCCAACCACTGCAAAGAGTTCGGACGAAATTCATCAGGCATCACATCAATCATCGAGTAACCAATAGCAAACATATCTTTTTCATCAATATCAAACCAACCATCAAAACGCGGCAGATAAAATTGAGAACCAATCACCCCATAAAAGTTCTGATATGCCCCTGCAATTGGGTCCATTACATAGTGACAGACCGTACAATTGGGGTTTTGTGTGGTGGGGTTGGTATAGTTGTTATCTATACCTAAGTCCCCTGTACTACGAATAGCAATGGCTTCGATATCTACATTCCAGAAGAATTCGGCGATTTTCTTAGCGCGGTGACGGTTTCTATTCGTTCCACTGGTGGGATATTTTTTAAGAAAATAGAAATCATTTAATATCCCTGCGTGAGGATAATATTCAATATCTTGAAGACGTCTTTTTGCCGTACCATGAATATGGATCTTTGCCTCTTTGAAGTCATACCAAGAGTACGCTTCATAATTATCCGAACCATCATAGAAAAAGTTTTCATACTTTGACTGATCATAGAATTCTGAGTTGTTCACATCCCATGATATCCCACTAAAAGGGTTAACTAAAATATAATCCGCAGTCAAAATTTCATCCAAAGAACGTTCATTTTTGACAACATGTGCAATCAACTCTAAAGATTGACGCACTGCACCATAATTGGTACCGCGTTTCAGATAGTTCCACTTAGAGATATTTTCATCTTTATAGTGTTCCATCCATCTATACACATCTGTTGGAATACCTGCAGTAGAATTACCCAAATAGGAATCTATTTGAAAAATATCATTAAACTCAAACATCAGATAATCATAAAATTTATCATCTTGCATCATTACATCAAGATAACTGTTCAGCTCAGCTCTGCTCACTATATCTTGAAGTTCACTCTCATTTGCATCTCGATGGTACACTTTTGAGATGACTTTTTTAGCCGTAGATTTATAATCCAGCAGAGATATTTGAGCAGGACTCAAAGAAGCAAGTACAACATTACTGGGTAACTTACACAAGGGGGCATTAGATCCATAAGATTTAAAATTCTCAAAAGCCAAAACATCTTTATCATCAAAACTTGCCCCACCTTGATGTTCCAATACAGCGGTATTTTTTTGAATCAATCTTTTTTGGTTTTCAAGCATAAACTCTAAAAGAGTACTTTGGTTCAGTATTTTATCATCACTCAAAATCAGTGACGAACTACTTTCTGCTGCACCACCATTAATATGACAAACCTTACACGCTTGAACACGTGGCTCTATTTCTGCAAGATAATAGCTATCTACACAGTTTTGTGTTCCATCAAGAATTTGTGTATTTTGACTTTGAGGTTCTTTATCATCAATTTGTGATGTAATAGAGTTGGGTGCCTCACATCCCAAGAAAAAGGCGACACATAGAAGTAAACATATCTTTTTCATTCACAATTCCTTAAATATAAAGAATTATTATATCACATTTTTGTGCTAAAAAATTATTTACTATTTTGGAATGTTTACTTTAAAAAGCGATTTTAAGATATTGGTGTCTAATGTTTTTTGGCTTTGTAAACGTGTCTCTCCTAGAGAAAGTTCTCCTGGACTAAGAATGCGCACTCGAAGTCCCCCTCGTCCCTTCATCAAAGAGTAAGCCCCTTTTTTCATCACCTTATTCATCCACGGACAAGGTGCGCAGTGTGCCATGCCTTCAAACTCAACATCGCCTATCTTAAAACGCTCACCTATCAAAGAGTTGAGATGTACGCCTGAGATGATGATGTTGCGTCTAAAGAGTTTTATCTCCAACTCAATATCCAGCGCGCTGCATACTTCAGTGGCGACTTCAAGAGAGAAAAAAGTGAGAGGATAAGTAGAGAATTCAAAACGGTCATCTTTGATGCCTTGTCCTTCAACAAGCAAAACACTTTTATGTTCCAAGTCTGGCGCACTGCCCACATCAAACTTATCTCGGGTGAAGTAGTTGTGTTCTGGTGAGCTAAAAATATGGTGAATATTTATGGGGGTCGTGTTTATTTTCTGTAACCCAGCGCGCTAGAGAGTTTATGAAACTGTTTCAGACCTCTACGAGATTTTCCATCAATCTCATAAGAGATGAGTTTGAGATAAGAGAGTATCTCTTTTTTCTCTATGCCTGTCTTTTGACTGGCGCGTTCAAGCAGGTACTGAGGAATTTTATATTGTGTTTTTAAAAATTCACGGGTGAGACTTTTCATATGCTTGTGATGGTTGTGATAACACAGTGTTGCAAAGACAAAGGGAAGCTGATACTTCTCATGCCAGACTTGGGCTAAGTCTATCGCCTCAACACCTTCAAGATACGCCTTAAGCGCCTTGTCTCCGATAAGGACTTCTCCATGAAGTCCCAGTGTACGCGCTAAAACGTTAGAGGTCGCTGACTCACTGTCTTTGATATCCAGCGCGCTGGGTTTAAGCAAGACACTTTTAACCTCTTTTTTAGCGATGATACCCAAACGGGTTTGACGACATCGACGTGCTTTGATGCTTGAGATAAATGCCGCATCCACACGACGTTTTAAGAAGTCTTCATTGATCTTTGAGGGCACCCCTTTTTTGTAATTCACACTCATTTGGTGACGTGTTGTACTCGCAAAACGTTTTAAAAAAAGGTGAAACGGGAGTAAGTTAAGATAGTCTATTTTTCCAAAAATCATAAATGAATCATAGCGAAGTTGGGGTGAAAGGGATGTTAATTAAAAAAGAGTTTACACAAGCACCTGTGCGCTTGCGTAAACTTGAGCGTAATTTTCTACTCTTGGTTGGCGATAGCTACGGCCACTACACCATTTTTGATTGCCACTGAATTCACAGTGTCGCCATAAGGGCTTAAGTCTATGTCTTTGATTTTTGTAATGTTACTTACGTTACTCACATCTAAAATCATAACCACATTTGTCGAAGCGTTAGTCACATAAAGTTTGCTGTTTTCATAAACAACTATTTCTGAAGCACTCTCATAGTAGATACCGGTTCGGTATGTTCCCATTTTTGTAGCGCGCCCATCATTTGCCAGTTCATAAACAGAGGTTGTTCCACTCACTTCATTGGCTAAGGCCAGGTAGTTTTTACCATCTTGGCTAAATGTTGTAGAACCCTCTGGTCCCATATCATCGATATCCGCAGGTACTTCTGTTTTATAATCAAACTCTTTTGAGTAGTTGATGTCGTTGTTGTACTCTACAAAGCTTACTGCCTCAGGTGATGTGATGTCATACACCATAAACCCGCCTTGTTTCTCTAAACCGATGTAAGCAAATGTTTTACCATCAATCATACCTAAAGTCAGAGACTCAGGCTCGATAGATTTCTTTTCACTTCTCTCATCTGTTGTATACCACTTCCCTTTTTTAGGTCTAGTTGCAAAATAATCATTGTCAATTTGCGCAGCTACTTTTGTCTCAAAGTCACTCCCACTGTCATACACCAGCGCGCCTGTGTCAGCATCAAAGATAGAAAATGAACGTCCACCATACGCATAAAGTTCTTCATACACGCCATCACCATCAGCGTCACCCAAATCAGGATTTACACGAAGATCACCAACACTCTCACCTAAGCTGTGTGTTAACTCACTTGCCTTGGTTGCCTCTTCATAAAAGTCATCTCTATCATCACCTTCATTCGCCGTCACGATGTAGTTTTTACCCGCAACGTTGTAAGAAGTGATGGTGTCTGGCTGATACATTCCATAAACACCAACAGGTGCTGTTTCGATATTTACAATCTCATCTTTTTTAAAGTCCAGTGCATTTTCTACTTTTGAGAAATCTTTAAAACCAAGACCAAACACCTTTGTTAAAGTATTGTCTTCAAGATTGATTTCTGCGATAGCATTTGTCTCTTGAAGTGCAATCCATGCCTTAGTATCATCTGCACTAACCGTTACGTACTCAGGTTCAAAGTCACGAGCGATTTCTGCGCCTGAAGCGATTTTAGAACCCGTAGGTGCCACGGTGATTGATTTAAAATCAACACTGCTTACCGCCTTACTTGCCACATCGATAATGCTGATACTTCCATAAGGATCACTTAAATGACCCTCTTTCTCTTCATCACCAACCGGCTCGCCTTCATTGGCTACAATAATTTTACTTCCATCATGTGTGAAAGTAACCATGTCTGGTAAGATACCTACACCAACAGAGCTGTTATAGTCACCATCAGCGTTGAAAAATGCCACCACACCAGGAACTTGTTTACTAACAGGCGCTTCGTCTACATCGATTTCGATTACAGAAGAGACAACATCATCACCTAAGATTCCGAAATCATTATCATTGATAACAAAGAATTTGTTGCCACCTAAATGTGCTACCCCTTCAAGTTTATTGGGGAATGACTCACTTCGTGATTCAGTGTCAAAAACCTTAGTTTTTGGAAGAACATTATCATAATCATTATTTTCCAAGTCTGCTGATTTGTCTGCAGGTACTTCATAGTTTGGAATACCACTTGGATATAAGGCTACATTTCTATCAATAATTTCTGGATCAATTTTATACAATTTTGTCACAGCTGAGATACGTTCTAATACTAAAAGCTCACCACTTGGAAGTGCTGTCATCTCTGAGATTTTTACATCTTTGGCTTTACGTGTTTTACTTTCATTGTCTTTGACAAATGAACTTGGTGCGTCCATCTCATACAGATACTCTTTAAACGTTGTTGTGGCGATGTCCATGGCGTATAGACGTACACGGTTTGTTTTGGCGTAGTCATCATTATCTAGTGGTGATTGCATAATAAAGTAAAGAGTTGATTCATCAGGAGAGATCGCAATAGATTCGATACCACGATTGGCGTGACGTTTAGCAATGATGGCAGGCAATGAACCCTCTACTTCGTACGTCGCTTCACTCAGATCATCTTCTAGTCCAGCAGGCACCAAACGTTTGATGATTTTTCCATCCGCTGCCACATGTGCAATACTCGCCGCATACTCTTCAGCAATCCAAAATGAGCCATCGCTCAGTTTAACCAATGCTTCCACATCCAAACCATTTGGGTCAAGTGCTAAGACATCCCCTTTCATGTTGTAAGCGATTTCACTGAAGTTACTTAAAGGATTCGAAACACCTGAGATTTTTTTACCCGCGCTATCTTTAAGGGCTATCACCTCTTTAACAGTAATTGTCTCATCCCCTAACTCTGCTTTAATGATGGTTGGTGTAAATGATGGGAAAGGAAAGATTTTCCCTTTTTCACAAATATCCATGCCCGTTATTTTTTCATCATCAGCACACTTTATATTGACACCACGATCTGTCACGATATAAACAATGTTCTCTGGATCTGCTGGATAATGATACGCACCACTTCCTAAACCGTATGTTGCAGGCAATTTAAAACCATTTGGGAAAGTCACCTCACCCAAGGTGATGTTAAACTTTGAGAGTGGATAAACAGTGCCAACTTCAATTGCTGAAAGTTTTGCTCCTGCTTTTTGCTCTATTTTATTGTCTGGATTTTTTTTGTCATCCTCTGTAGTTGTTGTGTCATCACATCCTGTGAAGATTAACATGGCCGCAACGATTGATGGTAGTAGTGTGTGTTTCATTTGAGTCCTTAAATATTTGTGATATTTTAAAGATTGTAGATTACCTCACTGTTACTCTTATCACACAGAAGTAACATAAAATCGTCACAGAAATGGAACATTTTGTTTTTAAGACTTTTTTATGTTAATTAAACTCTATTTTCTCTACTTCTGTACTCTGCTCTAGCTCCAACTCTTCATGTACATTTTCAACCGGTTTCACATGCGCATCACGTCCATAGATAAAACTTTGTTCTAAAACGATGACACGGTACGCCTTATTGAGTGCTCTAGCGCGCTCGGCTGAGGGGATGATAAGGCTTGAGACATCACTATGTAGCGCGCTGAGTCTCTCCTCTTTCACAAAACCTTGCGCATCAAAGAAGTTATGCATCACCTCTTCATTGCTTCTAAACTCATCGCCTGCACCATTTTCTTCTAAGTAGAGACTGTACTCATAACGTCCATCTTTCGTTCGAGGTTCAGGGATGTTTTTAAAACCACTCTTTACCTGTGTCCAGTGATACCACCCTTTTGCCGTGCTACTATTTTCAAACTTTCTAGGAAAGACAAAGGTCGAATCAACAATCCCACCAATACCACTATGACAGCCGATGCAGTAGAGCGTCTCTTCATAGTTTTGTGGACGTAGCGCGCCGCTCTCATCTTCGATAAATCCTTGATAGACCCAACCCAGTCCTGTTTGAAGACCACTTTCAGCGTCACCTTTGATATTTCGAAGTCTATCAGGGAAGTCATCACGCTCTTTAATCTCAGCAAGTGATGCATTATGTAGCTGTCCATAACTGTTCCATGATACTTTTTTGGCATATCTAAGCTCTTTCATGCGCGCTGACATCTGAACACTGTTGTTCTCATCAACATCAAGATAACGCACCGAGTGTAAAAACTCTGTTCCTTTGGGATAAAGCCCTGGCGCAATAAGATAGCTATTGTCTTCAAGCGCCTCTTTTGCTGCGCCCACATAAGACATAGAGAAGTTCTCTAACTTTTTATCCACAGCACTATAATCTGGTGTCTGCCAGTTAAAAACTATCTCAGTTGCCCTATCTAAGAGACCATTTTGATTAAGATCTACTCCATAAAGTGTCTCATCAGTCTCAGAAATAGAGATATTTTTCTCTTTGATTAAGCTCTCAACGATACTGAGATTTAATTTATATACCTCAATATCAAAATCGCCTTGAGCATTTTGTGAAAAGATAGGTTCTAATCTTATAAGCACATCATCCGCGCTGCCATTGATTGGCCAAAAAGTTCCTAAAAATGGATAGTACGCAAAGGCCCGCCATAAGGTATACTCCCCATTGGGCTTTTTATCAAAACCTTGCGCATCAAAATCAAAATAACAATCAGGCAAGTACCCATTCCATTTTTCATCTTCATTCACATCCCACTTTTGTGGTACGTTTTCCAGTCTCTGCCTTAGTAGTAAGATTCCATTTTTATCTTTATAGTTGTTCTCTTTGATATAGCTTGCTATTTGTGTATCATCCAGCGCGCCAACCTCAGCGGTTCTATCTTTAAAAAGGTTGCTAAAGCGGTTAATCTTTGTGTAGTCACTAAAGTCATAACTCTCTTGCAGGTCTGCATCATCGATATAATTTGGCTCTTTAGAGTTGATATGACAGCTAAAGCAGGGGTTATGAGAGATGTTGTTTTCATCTACAGTTTTGGTATAACACTGAGAGGTGACATAGGCTGCTCTGTTATTCACCGCAACACTTTTTTTAAAGTCGATGTCTACCAGCACAGAGATGTTGTGTTCTCTTGGCGCGCTGGGTACAATTGATTTGCTTGTATTTGTCTCTTGAATAGGGACAGCATCAACACTGTTATTTTGACTTTCACATCCAAATAAAAATATTGACAGGCTTAAACTTAGTAATTTTAATTTCATAATTTTCTCTCTGATTTAAAAGATAGTGCACACCCTCAAAAGAGGATGTAAAGGTTTTATTTGATTTCGTAAACTACTGTTGTAGAGCTTACTTCATACGCTACTAAAAGTAGTGCTTTTCCTGTTGGACTATCAGCTTGAGAGATAAACTTCATCCCCTCAGGTGCAATATCATTGTCTTTGTGTGAAGCGATATAGTCAACATATCTAACATCTTGTGGATTGCTGATATCAAAGATCATAATCGCACTTTGACGCTCAAGACCTACAAACGCGTATGTCACACCATCAACTTCACCAACAGCTAAGGCTTCAGGCTCCATACCCTTGTTTCCACTACGACCATCTTTTTCAAAATCGTCATGGTTAAAAAGTTCTCTGTCATTTTGATAAACAATCTGTGCCATCAAGTTTGCACTGTCGAATACAAGGTTGGCATCTTCATCCCAGATAGAAAATGAACGTGCTCCATAAGCATAAAGTTTTTCATACACGCCATCATCGTTGGCATCACCCATATCTACCATAACTTTCAGGTCATTTTCGTTTTCATACGCATCAGCAATAGCTGGATCAAGATCCAATTTTTTGATTTTTTTCTCATCTTCAAAAAGGTCACCCTCTTCGAAAGAGTCATTCACATCATACGTTGGGTATGAGCGACCATCACCTTCATTTGCTGTTACTAAGTATGTCTGTCCACCTGCAACATAGGACTGGATAGTATCGGGTTGAAAAAGACCAAATAGATTTGGATACGCAGAGAGTTTAACCACCCCATCTTCTTCGATGTCCAGTGCATTTTTAGACAAAGAGTGATCTTTTGCACCTAGAGATTTGATATACACTAAGGTGTTGTTGCTCAAGTCAAGTTTTGCAACAGCATTGTTCTCTTGAAGTGTAATATACGCAAATCCATTAGATACCGTAATATACTCAGGCTCTAAATCAAGCGCTAAATCATCACTTGGCGTGCCACCTAAACGTACCTGCGTACCATCAGTTGCGCTGCTTAATGTTGCGCCACTAAAGTTGATGTCTTCATAAGCGTTATTGGCTACAGTAAGGACACCGATTGAACCCATTGGATCCACATAAACGCCTGTATCTGCTTGAGGTTCTCCCTCATTGGCGACGATAACGCTTGTTCCATCTTCATTAAACGTCACCATGTCAGGTAAAAATCCAACCTCAGTGGCAACTTGATTTGAACCATCTGTGTCCATAAGAACAACCTTACCTTTGCTACTCACCTTATTCGCAGAACCAACGGCTACGGCTACTTTATCATGGGAGACACTCACACTTTGAATGGCTGCACCGTGTGCCGACATATCGATTGACGATTCGAGTGTTAATGTTTTATCAGCATTGATAGTGGCTACGTCGATTCTATTGTTTGCCCCATTGGTGATAAACATTTTTTTACTTGTTTTATCAAAGGCAACAATCTCACTACCACCCTCGTTTTTATCATCACCTATTGAGCGTAATGTACCGACTTTAGATATAATTTTTTGATCCAGTTTTGTAAAGTTAAATGGACCAAATACCCCTACAAATGACTCTTCCTCTGCAAGATAGTTTGAGCTGTTATCATCATCAATAGGATGTTGAGTCACCAAAGTTTGGTAACCATAACCATTGACATTTTTGTACCAAAACGGAGATGTTGTCTCTGCCGCTGTTGGGGTTGTAAACGTGCGTGTTAGCGCGCCATTTTCAACGTCATATGCCCATACGATATTGTTTTTATGATACGAGGTGTCTTCACCAATGCTTAAGATATTTGAACCCTCTAAATAAGTGATATTATCAGGATTTGAGATACCATTAACTGAACAAGTATTTCCCTCATACGGGTGACCTGCTGGATACGAGGCAGGTTCACCGGTAAGTACAGCGTACATATTGTTTACAACATAAGAACTTGGAACGATATTTCCATCCATATCCACTTGAGCAGACTCTTTAAGATCCAGCGCGTAGATACCACCACAAGGGTTGTAACCTAAACGGATGTCATTATTTGAACCCACATCATATTTATCATTGTCACTCCCTTTTTTCTGCTCACTTTCCATACCGTAAGCAATTTGACTCATTGCTACATACAGACGGTTGTGATCCGCATCAAAAGTGATACCCTCTTCTTTTCTAAACTCAGTCGTTGCCCCTTTAAGTGCTGCGTAACGACGCGTCTCTAAGTAAGCCGCTGTTGTCTCCATGCCAGACTTTAGAGAGAGACATTCGTGACCTGCTGTTGTGTTGATAGAAGTTAGTGTTGCACATGAACCATCTTCTGAAACATCTTCACTATTAAAGATATCAGAGAAAACTGGCGCGTCATTCGTTGATACATTATTATCAGGATCGACAAGCGCTCTGAGTGTTGCGTCATCACTGTGTCCAAGTTTGATCCATGTCAGATCCGCTTTACCACCATTGGCCGCTTCAACTTGAATCCATTTGGCTGCGTAGAGTGTTCCCTCGCTTAGATCAGCTGGTTTATCCGCCACAAACATAAAAAGACCCACATTGGTGCCATCATCACTCATATAAACAGTTTTTTGATCTGGCATTACATAAGAGAGTTCATGAGACATACGACCCATAGCGTAGTGCTTTTTATATACCGCTGCGTCATTAAGTGCGATAGTTACCTCAGGTGTCCAACCGTAGTAGTATGGACTTGAGAGTTTGATATCATCTTTCCAAAACTTCGCTGTTTCATCATAATACTTTGAGCCCGTTAAACCTGTTAGTGCGTCTGCATCTTCTTCAACAAAACGAGCATTTGGCTCATACTCTTCGCTTCCTAGGTGAGACTCCCACGGTGTTTTTTGACCCGCACAGTGAACAAATCCACCAAATTCGTCGCTCTGAGAGATAAACTCTAGTGAAGAAGGTTTAACACTCAGTGCGCCATTAACGGGGTCTTGATCCAGTTCAGCCATATACATCGCACCGACTTGACACTCAAACTGAGAGACCATAAAAAGTTTGTTATTTTTTTGTAAGATCGATGTAAAGTCAAGACCTGAACCCACACCTGAATTTGTACCATTACAAACGTATGGTGTACCATCAGCAAAAGTGATCGCCTCATCTTTATAATCTTTCAGCGCGCCGAAGATTTCGCCATTGTTGACATCACCCGTTGCCATCAACTTCGTAAATTCAATCGCTTGAATTTCGCTATCAATGGTGACCATTGATGCGGCTTGAGGTTCTAATGCCGCGTCACCTAGTGGTGTAGCGATTTCAGAAAACTGAACCTTAGTTGCACTGTTAGCACTGCCGTACCTATTAAAAGAGATAGAAGCGATGCCATCTTTCCCATCAAGACCATTTTCACCAGCACTACCTGTTTGACCGGTGATGCCTGTTACACCATCCGCTCCATCTTGACCCACTTCACCATTACAGATAATCTCCGTTTGTGTTACCTTATCAATTTCACTATTTCCCGTTGTATCAAAACCGATTTTAATACTTACTCCGCCAGTCGCACACTCCGTACTCCCAACTGCCAATGGGCTTTTTTGAACCAATGATGAGCCAACTTTAATTGTCCCTGCATCTGGTGCCTCTTCTGTCGTTGAATTGCTACATCCACTGACTAATAATAACGCTGCTACTGATGAAAACAGTAAAGTTCTTTTCATTTCACTTCCTTGATTAAGTTTATGATAGAACTTTAAGATAGATTTATTGCGGTGATGTTGCGAGGTGGTAACGAAGAGTGCACGGTTTTAACACGGAAAGATTACGTTAGATTATATATAAATTTTATTTAACTTATTTTGTTATCTTAGAAGCCTGTGATTAAAAAGTCTGATGTTGATAATAAACTACTTGCTTAAAGAATCATAAGGTGAGTTTTCAGGTCTCTTACACTCCAACTCATCATTTATCTCTCTATCTCTAAGTCGTACTCTACCCTTCCTCTCTTTTTTCTCTGCGCGCTTAGATGAACTCATAAAGCCAAGCATCAACATACGTACCACACTAAAAAGCATCAGTGCAAAGGCGATAAATCTGACAAGACCTGATAGTAGCGCATCATAAGAGAGAAGACCTAAGGTTTTTAAAATCATGTGAAAATCATGATAAGCATCCACACCTAAAAAGCTATCTTTTGCTTTGACAATCGCTGTGACGTGAGCCGATGATATATACCACGCAGTATATTGAAGTGAAAATCCTACAAAAAACAGACCGATAAGATAGCCTATGTAGTTCTTCTTCTTTTTGTAATACAGTGCCACTAAAAGAGGAAAGCCTACCTGAAAGAGTGTTCCATTGAGTGCGGTAAAAAACTGTGGACAAGGGAGGATATAACAGATCCCATGCCCCGCTTCGTGGATGATGCCCAAGGTCTGATTGGAGATAAAGAAGTAGAGGAAAAATATCTGCTCCCAAAGAGTGTGCAGCGTCCTGGTAGAGTATTCATAGGGACGGTACTCCATAAAGAGCATGAAAAAAAGTAAAAAGCCAATAGCTATGGCGCGCTTAGTTTTTACACTGGTCTCTTCATGAAGTTTTCTCATTTATCTTTTTATTTCAACAACCACTGCCCCACGTAAATCACCCATTTTATAACCCATTGCCTTATCCTCTGGATAGGTGTCACTGAGGTATTTTTTAAGTTTAGGATTGTTAACAGTACCATGACATTTTAGACAAACACCCTTGTTGATACTGAGTGGTTTGTAGTATTTAATAGTAGCCCCATTTTCTTGTAAAAGGAACTTTGGAAGTTCTACACCGTTAGCATTTAAACTCTCTAATGAATCAAGTACGACTTGCTCAGATGCCGATGGTTTATTAACGGGGCTACGATATTTAAGTGAAATACGTTTAACCGTAATCTCTTTTCCGTACTTGTTGCTAATATCATCTGTGATACTTAGAGCCGATGTGCTACAAAACTGCGCCGCATCAATGGGACCACCTTTTTGCATATGTCCTTTGAGATTTTTACCTAAGGTTTTTAAAAGATCCACAGACACTTCATTTCCAATTTTTAAAATCTCAGCTCTGTTCTCTTCCTTATTTTGATAAGGATTTGCCAAAAGTAGTGTTGCGCTTAGTAGTGTTAAACTTATTGTTGTCATAACTTTCATAATTCTCTCCGTTTTTTTGTATATTACAATGTATAGACTTAATTAAGCTCAGATAAGATAGAGTTATAGCAAGCTAAGAAGAAGAGTATGATGTTTAAAAAATTGTTTTCCTTACATTATCATGATGAACTAATACTAGAGATGATGAAGGCCAGTAAATCAGGTATCTTTATCGGAAATATTCTCGCACCCTTTGTCTCAATTATTATTTTATATACTTACATTCCAACCATAAACCTTCTCATTTGGTCAAGTCTTAATATTTTTCTATTTTTTGCAAGACATTATCTCGCACATAAACTCAAAGAGAGTATCGCACATCAAAATCAGCACAAAGAGACCTATCTTTACTTTTATGTGCTCACAAGTGCCTTTACGGCTATGCTTATCAGCATGACTTCCTGGGGCAGTATTGTTCACAATGCACCCGATATAAATATTTATATTACTGCCATGGTTATAACTGTACTCACCGCAGGATCTATTGCGACACTCGGACCTGTTTTTATCACCTTTTTCTTTTTTATGACATTTGCCATCTTTCCAACTATGACAGCCATGATATATCATGGAGGTATCCCATTGTATACCTTAGCCGCCATTTTATCTTTGTACTATATTATTCATCTTGCCTCTGGATACCGTCTGTATTTAGCTCAGCGCGCTACACTGGAGATAAAACAGAAGTTTCAAAGTATCTATAATGAATCTTCCGATGGTATCGCCATCATTCGTAAAAATAAAATGTTGGAGTGCAATAAGACCTTACTAAAAATGTTTAAATATGAAGGAATTAAAGATTTTTATGCATTAGACTTTGCACAGCTCACCCCTAAATATCAGCCCGATGGACAACGCTCAAGTAGAAAAGTATTAAAACAGATGCAACGTGCACATAGCCAACTTATTCGAGATGAATGGGTCCAAATAAACAGTAAAGGTGAAGTTTTTTGGGCAGAAATCACCTTGCAAAGTATCATGCTCAATGATGAAGAATACCTTCATGCCACGTGGAGAGACATAAGTGATAGAAAAGAGGTTGAGAAAAAGCTTCAAGAGCTCAATGAAACACTCGAAGAGAAAATCGAACTTAAAACAGCACAAATTACGTATGATCATTACCATGATAAATTAACTGGTTTAGAGAACTTGCAAATGTGTAAAGAGGTCTTAAAAGACAGTCCAGATAACTTTGTCATTATCACAGATATTTCTGACTTTTCTAGTCTCAACAAGCTTTTTGGAAAAGAGAAAGCAGATGAGATACTCCAACAGACAGCAAACTCCATAAAATTCAATATTAGTAATAATATGAGACTTTTTAGAGGTGAATCAGATCGCTTTATAATATACGTCACCGATTCAACACTGGACAATGTCAAAGAGCTTTGTCAAAATATCTTTGCTTTTTTTGATATACATGAACTGGAGGTCGATGAACAACTTTTTACTATCACCTTCAACATGGGTATATCAGCTGTACTAGACACCAAAGAAACTCTTATAAATGCAGAGTTTGCTCTAGACGCCAGTAAAAAAATAGGGACTAAAACTTCTTATGTATTTAATGCTGATGAATTGAATGTTAAAGAGCAAAAAGAGCGTATGATTTGGATGAAAATCACCAGAGAGTTAATTGAAGAAGACCTTATTATGCCATACTATCAACCAATTAAAAATATTAAAGAGGACCGTATATATAAGTACGAAGTCTTAGCGCGTGCGTATTATGACGAAAAAATTATCGCCCCCTATCTCTTTTTAGATGCGGCCAAACGTCTGGGTCTTATTACAACCATCACCCGTATAATCATTGATAAAAGTTTCGCTTTTTTTCAACATAATGACCATCAATTTTCTATCAATTTAACCGAGATGGATTTAAAAGATGGTTACTTAATCGAGTTTTTAAAGATGAAGTCAGCGCGCTACAACATGAATCTTTCACGTGTTACTTTTGAGGTTTTAGAAAATATTGACTCGCTTATCAAAGATGGTTCAACTGCACAAACACTACATGAATTGAAGCAGTTTGGCTGTCAGATTGCTATTGATGATTTTGGAGTGGAGAACTCAAATTTCTTACGTCTTTTAGAACTTGATTTTGACTATCTTAAGCTAGATGGTGTCTTTATCAAAGACATCGCTGCCTCATCCAAAAGTCGTAAAATTGTTGAAGCCGTGGTAAACCTTTCAAAAACCATGGGGATCAAAACAGTTGCAGAGTTTGTTGAAAATGAAGCGATTTATACAATTTTAAAAGAGATTGGTGTTGATTATGCACAAGGCTACTACATTGCCAAACCTGCACCAGAGTTGCTTGACTAAGAAAACTTTGTTATCATTTCACTATGAAAAAACTATTACTAACTATTATACTCCTCACCTCTGCACAAGCTACGCCGACTTGGTATCATACCCTTGATGACAGTGCTCAAAACTATTATGTTGGCTATGGCCAAGCGCGCAGTGATAAAAAAGCACGTAACCTTGCGCTAGATGATATCGCATCACAAATATCTACAACCGTTGACAACTCACTTCAACAAAGTACCCGTGTTCAAAACGATACCGTCCACACCGATGTAAAAAAGAGTTCTTCACATAAGTCTTATGCTAAGCTACATGGGTATAGACCACTGAATTATGAACAGATAGATGGTATTCACTATATTGCCCTTTCATATGAAAACATCCCCAGTATCGATAAGTTCAATAAGGCTTTATCTAAGCTTTCCGATACTAATGACAAAGTTCAAAACAGCTATCTAAAAAATACCAATATCGCTAAAAAACTGAACAAAAATGTTGATTTTTCACTCCTTAGAAAAGACAAACTTTGGTACATCAAATATCAAGATATACAACAAGTTTTAGACAGCAGTGATTTCAACCACTTTTTTAGCTCTCAAAAAAGTCCTGCACTCAGTATTCGCACCAATAAAAATCGTTCTGTTTTGTACGAGGGTGATGAATTTTTCTTCAAAGTACAGTCAAAAAAGAGTGGTTTTATCACAGTTTTTACGGTTTATGAAGACGGAACCGTCTCAACTTTGATGCGAAATTCCCCTATCGACACCAACCATAATCTCAACATCCCAGACAAGGAAAATAGTTCTATTTTTCAAGCAGGTCTCATAGAAGAGGGGGTCGAGACATTTGACCTCTATGTGGTGTTATTCACACCTCAAGAGACCACTTTTGACGCCTTTGCTTTAGCCGATGAGAGCCTTGTTGATAGTGAAAAATACAAAAACTTTGATGAGCTGATAAAGCTGATGAATACCCATGCATTTACCACACTTAAAGTTATCACAAAACCTGCTAAAATGCACTAACTATATCTTTTAACGGAATATAATAATTTGTTATGTTATAATAATAGCAATTTAATATAAGAAGTGATCCATGAAAATTATACTCCTCATCGCAATTTTTGTCACCTCAATGCTGGCATCAATTGAAACACAAAACAAACGTTTAAACACCGTCAGTGAACTGCTGACACAAAAATATGCCAAAGACGCACTCTCTACTTTGGTAAAGCCTGAGTCTTCAAACACTTTAACGAAAAGTGAGTTTGAGACTAAGGGTGAATTTATCACACGCCGTGAAGAAGCAGAAATCAAAAATATTCAGTACAAACAAGATGTTAACAAGATCATGGCGACAGCGCAATTAAAAGCCCTTAGTGCTGTTTTACCCTCTATCTACGGAGAAATTAAACTCACCAACCTTCACTATTTGGCTGAGAAAAAATCATTTATTGCAACCGTCTCTTTTTCTAAAATAGATATCAAAGACACCATCTCTATCAACATCCCTTCAAAAGAAGCACGAACATTTAAAACAAACCTTAAAACAGTAAAAGCACTTCCTGTCTTTGATATTGAAGGGAATAAGGTTCATGTGGATGGGATTAAGTTTCTTCATAATGATAAAAAATATATCGGTTCATTCACCAATGAATATTTTAAAGTTTCACAACCGACACTGAGTATTTCTAAAAATTACATTCAAATTGAACAAGAGAACAGCGACAAACAAGAGCAATATATGCTGGCAAATAAACTGTTTGATAATGACTTAGAACGCGCTTTAAAAAAGAGTCCAAAAGTTGAACAAAGTAGTAAAAAATGGGCCTTTGTTATTGGGGTAGAAGATTATGTATTTACAGAAAAAATCACCTATGCAAAACGTAGCGCAGAGTTATACGCAAAAGTATTGACAAAAACACAAGGGGTTCCAAGAAACCACATCACCCTTCTTTTAAATGAGCGCGCTACGGGAAATATCATCAAAAACTCTTTAAAGTCTATGCTCAGAAAAGTAAAAGAGGGAGACACCATCTACTTCTACTACAACGGACATGGTATACCAGTTCCTAGTGAGAAAAATGAACCGTATATGCTGGCAAGTGATATGAGTGTTGAGTTTGTTCAAGATGACAAATTTTTCGCCCTTAAAAATGTCTATAAAATGCTTACAGATTCAAAAGCAGACAATGTCGTCGCTGTGGTTGACAGCTGTTTTACAGGGGCAACAGATGGTAAAGTACTTCTAAAAGGCGTCGCAGCAGCGCGCTTGATTCCTAAAAAAGTAGGCTTTAATCAAGAAAAAATGTCCATCATTACCGCAGGTCAAAAACGTCAATACTCAAATGGTTATGATAAAAAAGGGCACCGCCTTTTTAGCTACTACGTGATGAAAGACCTTATCGGCGGAAAAGCAGATATGAGCGCGCTGTATAACTCTGTTTATAATCAAACTAAAAACACCTCATTCGAATTATATGGTGATTTACGTGTTCAAGAGCCAAGTATTGATGGTAACTTGAAATTAGAACTCAATTAAAAGATAAGGAAAAAAGTGAAAAGATTACTACTACCATTTTTACTATTAACAAACATCTATGCCGTCTCTATCGAGACCAGTGCAGATACCACACTTAATGAGCGTGAGATTGATGAACTTCTTCAGATGGATCAAGAGCTTGATGCACAAGGAGCGGCTGCCTTAAAAGTCCTTGAAGATCAAAAACGTGTCAAAGAAGAAGAAGCGCTCAAAAAGAAGCAAGAGAAAGAGAGCAAAGAAGAACAAGCAAAAGTACAAAAAGAACAAGAGGACTCTGCAAAATCAAAAAATGCCAATACTTCTCTATTTATCATCGGTATCGGTGGAGGTTCTGGAACTGGAGAAAGTGTTTTGGCCAATGCCAATGAT
The DNA here is from genome assembly GCA_016744905.1 of Sulfurimonadaceae bacterium. Taxonomy (GTDB): domain Bacteria; phylum Campylobacterota; class Campylobacteria; order Campylobacterales; family Sulfurimonadaceae; genus BB10. The sequence goes on from JADGDM010000002.1 coordinate 103,212, forward strand.
GAACTTATTAATCCATTCTCAAGCAATAAATTTCTTCTACGCGCTGGATTAATCTGGGGTAATTTTGATTTTATCTTACAGTACAACGGTTCTGGTGTAACAGATGATCAAACAGACTATACTCTTGGAGTAAACAGCTTTGAGGGACAAGTAAAATATCGTGTTTATACCTTTGGCTCAGGTACCTTTCAATATGCCCCTGTTATTGGTGCGGGATATGGTTCTGGGAACTTAGACACCTTTCCTGATTCAACAGGGGGTATCCATTTTATGGGTACGGCAGGTCTCCAAATTTTCATCGCAACAAACTATGTGATAGAAGCTGCTTTTGTTTTCAATAAAGCTTACTGGGACTATCCAATAGATGGTATAGAGAGCTCATTTCAAACAGGTGGTTTTGATTTGGCCTTTGAGTATAGATTTTAATAAGGAAACATTATGAAAACAGTTATAAATTTTATCAGCGTATTACTAATTAGTATTTTTGTATTTACTGGTTGTGAATATACAGACAAGTCTAGTGAACAGAACCTTAGTACTTTACCTACAGTTTTTGATGAAGAGTTTAGCTCCGATATCAACAGTGATACTATTTTCAATAATGAAGCGCCCCATATTATAAGTATCAGGCTTAACAATGATACTGAACTATTAAATGAGGGTGAAATCAGTAACATCGATCTTAACGGTGAATTTATTATCTATTTTGATCAAGCCATGGATATGAGCGGTATTCATCAAGGGAGTGTACAACTCAAGTATGAAGATGATAAGGGCGCTGAGATTACTATTGATTCTCAAGTAGGTAATGAAAGTGCTGTCCGAGTTTCACTAACAGATGGAATACCTCTTTTAAATGGAACACGCTATACCCTCTCTTTTTCTAATGAGATTAAAAGTATTAATGGGAATTTCATCACCCCATTTGAAGTCTCATTTACAACACAATCTTTCAACAATGACACGACATCTCCTATTATCATCTCTTCAACACCTGAAAATCAAGGAACCAATGCCTTTATTAATGGCAATATTATTATAAGATTTAATGAAAGCCTTGATGCCCAAAGCATCACCCAAAGCTCAATTGAAGTACAAAACAACCTAACACAACAATTTGTCATCTTCCATCCAAGTGTTAATGACAACATAATCACTTTTACACCAGAAAACCCTCTTGAATATGGAACTCTTTATGATGTTGCTGTTAATACAAATATACAAGACAGTGCAGGAAATTATCTAGAGAATAGACATTTCTTTCACTTTACGACTCAAGATATGCCAATAGAGAATACTGTCGATCTAATAGCACCCGTTTTCACTTCAGCCACAAGCTATTCTGTAGACGAGAACCAACTTACTGCTTTTACTGCTATGGCTACGGATAATCTTTCAACACTTATTAGCTATACCATTCTTAGCGGTTATGATAAAAGTAGTTTTGATATTACTTCATCTAGTGGAGAGATACTATTTATTAGCGAACCAGACTTTGAAACTAAAAGTGTTTATACATTAAATATCCGTGCTACTGATGAAGCCTTAAACTACGTAGAACAAATAGTAAACCTTAACATTCAAAATATTAATGAGCGTCCTACTGCACAAGGTATTAGTGGTGCAACGGTTGGAATGGATATGACATCAAGTATTACATTATTAGGTTCAGATGAAGAGAGTTCACCTCTAACTTATAGCATAGTATCTTTTCCATCAAAAGGTTCTGTCTCCATTAACGGCAATATCGCCTCTTTCACAGCTTCTGCAGGAGAAAGTGGAAGTGACAGCTTTTGGTATAAGGTTAATGATGGTATCAAGGATAGTATTTCAGCCTTAGTTACTCTTAATATCGTTGATCAAAGTGGACCTGTAGTTATAAATGCAACCCCTTTAAATAACGCTTTAGGAATTCGCCCCGATACAAATATCACACTGACATTTAACGAAGCCCTAGAACCAAGCAGTATTACAGATTTTTCTGTCCATCTCTTAGACACCAATGGTCTGGTCTCAGGTAGCGTTCTTTTACAAGGGCAAACATTAATTTTCACGCCAACCACTGCTTTAAATTATGACATGCAGTACACTATTAATGTTCAAACCAGCATTACAGATATAGCAGGAAATGTAGTCGATGATACCTATGGAAGTGTCTTTACCACTGGTTCATTTTTTGAGCTCGCCCCACTTGGACATCTCTTTAGTGGTGTTAACGGTAATGACTTTGCCAATGACGCCGTGATGGACAACGCTGGATTTTTCTATGTGACGGGTGCCACTACCAACTTGGACAATGATTTAGATATGATTGTTGCTAAATACCGTCCAGATGGGACACTAGACACTACTTTTAATGGTAGTGGCTTTTATATTGATAAAAACCTTGCAGGTGGGTGTGCCGGATATTCTGATGATGTAGGTAATGCCATTGCTTTAGACAGTATGGAAAATATCTATATAACAGGATACAGCACAAGCTGTGACAATCCTCAGAATACAGATATGGCTATTTGGATGTTCTCTCCAACAGGAGTACGAAAAGTAGCAACTTCTTACGCTTCCATCGCTGGAGAGCATAACGATACTGATGAAGGTAACGACATAGCCATAGACAGTAATAATAATATCTATGTAACTGGTGTCAGCCACAACGGCACGGATAGCTTAGATATGTATCTATCAAAATATACTCTCGGTGCTAGTGGCATTGTGTTAGAGCCCGGATGGACAGATATTAAAAAAGATATAGGAAGTGCAGCAGTTGGTATAGATCAAGGTCATGCCCTAAGCATCGATCAAAATGATAATATCTATGTCGCAGCTCAAAGTTATAACGGAAATACCTTTACCTTTGATATTATTCTTTTGAAATACCTTTCTGATGGAAGTATGGACAGTACCTTTGGTCCAACCAGTACTGGAATAGTTGTTCAAGATATTGTTGTAGACGGAAATTCACGACAAGATATCCCAAGAGATATTGTTCTTGACAGTAGCAATAATATCTATGTTGTCGGAGAGAGTGATGGAGAAAGTGTACTTCTCAAATATTCATCTAATGGAGACTTAGATCCATTTTTTGGAATTGGGAACAGTGGTTATATCATAAATATGATAGGACAAAACAACTTTGCATATTCTGCCGCCTTAGATGATACTGGGCATATTTATGTAGCGGGGAATATAGCGAGTAGTCCAGATTCCATGTTTACTGCTAAATTCGACTCAGAAAATGGTAGCCTAATCAGTGACTTTGGGACCAATGGACATGTCATTTATGACAACAGTAATGGTGCTTCAATAGCCCATACTCTCATACTTGATAGTGAAAATAGACTCAATATTTTTGGAGGCGCGTATAACAATGAAAATAGCTCTACAGACCTCACTTTTTGGAGATATAATGACGTAGATACAACCCCTCCTATTGTCCTTTCTACCTCTCCTAACAATACTGGCACTATGAATACTTCTTCAGTAATTACTATTACCTTTAATGAACCACTCTACCAAGCCAGTATTCAAGCAGGATACTCTGTACAACTTTTTCGAGATCTAATTGCTGAAGCACACTACGCGTACTCAACAACGCCTGACACCCACATCATAAACATCCAAAAAGATGATACTGGAACACCTTTTACTCCTGGAGAGTACACCTGTAGCATTACAAGTGATGTTCTTGATACCTCAGGGAATCGTCTTCCTATCAGCTATTCATTTAGTTTTACAATTCAATAACAAAAAAGTATTTAGTATCTACGGCAGTGGAGAGTAGTTGTCTATGACAAAACTCTTCACTGTTATCTGCGCAAAACCATCACTTGCATTTTGACTTAAAAATGCAAAGTTAAACTTTCCTACATTACTTTTATCCAGTGTTGTGGCTTGTGTGCCTAACCAGAGAAAGTCGCTGTCTAAACTGAGTACTATGGACACGACTTCATTGTTGGTTGAAGGTAGTGCCGCTTGATTATGCTGACCACCATGAACATCTGTTTGACGTAACTGTAATATGGCGTCTGTATTTGAGCTATACGTAATACTTACGACTGTAGAACTGCTCAGATCCACCTTTGGTGTGGCGAAAGGGTCGTTACTCCCATAAGGATTAATTGGCAGTGACATCTCAAGATACGCACCTCCATAAGGTATATTTCCTTTTAATATCGCTACTTTTTTACCCTCAACATCAACCAGTGCATCGGTTCCACTACTTGGTGTTAATACAACACCACCATCCCCTGATCCCACAGCCCAATACCGGTAATCTTCGAGCAAAGCAGTCGTTGGTGTAGTGGTATTCGTCTCTGGCGCGCTGGTATTGTTTTCAACAGGAGGGACATAACTCATATTGTTTTCCAAATTATCATACATGGCGCCCATTAAGTCACCATTGTCTGCATCAATTTCCCATGAAAAGAGACCTGCTAAATTGTTTTCACGTACATAATCACCCTTGGCAAAAACGGTACGCACATCGTCAAATGAGATCAACTGATTACTTGTTTCATTGTAAATATACGAGGCCTGAGCACTCTCATCAAAATAATAAACAAATCCATTTTTACCCTGCAGTGTTACAGGATCAAAATAGTTTGCCACAAGATCTTTATAGTCATAAATACCCGCTTCCCACGTTCCATCCATAGCGCCACTTCCCGTAAAATAAGTCCCATCAAAAGTGACATTTTTCCAGCCCCGACCATATTTACTCACGCCGATGACCAGCTTACTGCCTTGAACACCCTGTGTCAACATAGCGTTCACACTTGCTTCAATATTATAATCTTCTGTTGGTTCATTGAGTGTCGGATAGAGTCCACTTTGGTGCCCGATAGTCGAGTTCCATGTTCCATAATAATCATAGCTCATCATAAAGATATAGTCCAGACTATTTTGCGCCGCATTATAATCCACCTCATCTATCTTTTGACCTATCCCAATAGCAGTAGTAAGCTCATAGCTTCGTCCCGTGACCAGACTCAACGCATCAAGTCCAGCGCGCAAGTCTGCCATCAAGGCTGTATAGTTCGCCTTGTCTGCACTTGAACCCAGTGCGCTGTTTGCTCCTCCACCGCCAGGAAATTCCCAGTCAATATCAAGCCCATCAAAAAAGTCATACTGTGTAATAAAAGCGATGGCACTATCAACAAATACCTTTCTCTGCGCGCTACTATCTGCAAGAGTGAAAAATGGATCAGAGAGTGTCCATCCCCCGATTGACGGTAAAACTTTCAAATGAGGATTGGCTTTTTTAAGCTCGATTAACTGTCCAAAATTCCCTTTTAAAGTCCCACTGCTTGGATGTGTAGGATAAGTTTTTTCTAAACTCGCAAAATCATCAACGACTATTAATTCGTAGTCGTTTTTGGAAGCACATTTGGCCGTGATAATATCTTGCACATTTTGTGTTGCGGAGGTGTTATCTCCACACATAGCGATAAATCCATAAAGAAGATGGGTTAACTTTTCTGCGGGGATGTCATTGACATGATAGTCACGACCGTAAACACTCCACTCCACAAAATAGGTTCCTCGTACATAGTTCTGCGCTATCGTAGTGGTATTGGTTTCTGGAATTGTCGTATTGTTTTCAGGTGTTGTTGTATTCGTTTCCTCTGGAACTGTGGTATTTGTCTCCTCAGGAACAGTAGTATTACTTTCTGGCGTTGTTGTGTTTGTCTCTTCTACTACCGTCGTATTGGTTTCGGGTGTGGTGCTATTTATCTCCACATTCTCTTCTACACAAACATTTCCACTGCTGCGCGCTTGGATATACTTACTAAAAAAGTTATGCACGTTATATTCAAACTTTCCGCCACTATGATCAACACCCGTACCTTTGATGATCTTTTGCAAAATCAAAATAGAATTTCCACGCTCTAGATCAAGGTAGTCATCTAAGGCCATTTGATTAAAAGTATTGTTATTCTCTTGAAACTTTAAAGGGGTGAGTGAGCTACTATTATGGCAAGCCACACAGTTGTCTACGGTATTAAATTGTGTATACACTTCAGTCGAACAGAGATTCTCAATATTGATTACAATGTTATCCACAACAGTCTCATTTGACTCTTGCGTAGTGTTTGATTCAATGCTTGTATTTGTCTCCTCTAGCGGATCTAAAAACTCTGAACAGCCACTAAAAATTGACCCACCAATAAGCAGTGATACCAATAAATTTTTCATCTTAAACGCCAAGCAGACCGCTCAACGCGCCAGTCTTCCCAAAGTGATAACCATACTTATCAATATCCATCCCTGCAAACTGTGCCGCAGATACCAATAATTGCTCATGAGAGGTATCTGAATACGTTAATATACGCCCACCTTGTCCACCGCCTGCAACAATAAATGGCATATCATCTCCACCATGACCATTAGAATGTGAAACATCACTTCCAAAAACAATCATCGTATTATCAAGAAGGGTTCCCTCCTCCACGGTAATAGTTTTCAGCTTATTTATCAGATCTTTCAACTGTTCAGCGTACCAATTTCTGTGTGCATTAAAATCAGCACCCCAAGCGTGAGACGCAGCGTGACCTTGAGAATTTGCACCAATCCATGGCATCGGCATCTCCGAGGTGTTGTGTGAATAGTTTAAAGTCACACTTCTCGTCTTTCCTGTTGCTAAGGCTGCTACGGCGATGTCATTGTTTAGTGAACTTACATCTGGGATATTTGCTAAGTCTGTGACTGAACCTAATGATTGTAGCTTAGCGATGTCAACTATCGTTGTCGGGTCAATTGCCCCTTCGATATTTGACTGAGAGAGTGTTAAATTGATACGTGACTTAAGATCTGTAATCGCATCAAGGTTTTGCTCCAGTTTTGATTGCTCGATAAGACCCAGTGCTGATTTCATATCATTAAGTTCTGACTGAACATGTTCTAAGGCTTTTAAACGTCTTTGTGTGGCTAAATCTACACTATTGGTACTGCTACTACTTGACCCTATATCTCCAAAAAGAGAGCTGTAACTGATAGAAGGATTGTCCTCCGGTAAGATGGGTGAGCTCCAAGATGATGCGTTTTTATATGTGGTACTAAATGGAAAGTTTTGGAAGTTATGGCGCATCCCCAAAAGAAGATACGGGTGGGTAATACTTATATCTGCGGCTTGTGCAAAACTACCAATAGCCACATTGATGGAGGTAGTATCAAAGTTGGTCAGTAAGGTTTTGGTTCCTCCATCATGGTTGGTTCCACTCTCAAAAGGAGAGTTTTTAAGATCAACGCCTCTTAAAAAAGTACAATGCTGTTTAACAGATTCTAAAGAGCTGTTCTGCGCACCTAAGGTAAGGTCAGACGCCGGATGCCACTGTGAAGGGTCAATCCCATCAGGCATGTGAATAAAAATCACATTTTTAGCGGGGTTTTGCGCTGCATTTAGGATACTTGGAAAACTCAAGGCCAGAGGCAGTGCCGCTGAACCGCTTAATATATTTTGTAAAAAATTTCTTCTATTCATCATCACAAACTCCTCTAGTTTTCTCTATGCGTAAACGCATTTAGTTGTGTCATCTCTATCATCAGTGTTTTAATATTACCACCACTCTCAACAAAACGTGCCTTTAAATTATCCAGTGAACAACTGTCCATATCCGCTTCCATATAGCCCTTAGAAAATCTAAAATATTGTGTGGCGTAACACTCTTTTGTCTGCTGTTGTGTCGCCAATGTTTCAATCAAATCATCACGTGAACTATAAGGGATCTCCGCCCCATCAAATCTGCTTTTAATTCCCTCTAGAACACCTGCTGTTGTGATGTCCAAAAACAGTGGACTCTGCTCAGTCCCTTTCATCTCTTTTTCACGGTAACGACCATCACCCTCATAGTTTTCAAAGGCATATCCGATATCATTAAAACTCATATGACACGCATAACAACGTGATGGACTGGTGTGGACATCAAAAAGTTCTCTTGTTGTAACCGTCTCATCTGGCTCAGGAGGAGAGGTATTTACAGCCTCGGTTGACACTGGCGCAAATGGTAGGTCATGACATAAAATCTCACGTCTGATAAATGAACCACGACTCAGCGCGCCAGACTCATCAAACTGACCATGTGAAGCTAAAAATGCCCCTGTTCTTAAAAGACCCCCACGGCTGGTCGTTCCAAATTCTGTTCTTTTACTCTGTTTTTGCATCGCTGAACCACTTAAACTTGTGTCTAAAGAGTAGAAAGTTGAGAGTGTATCATTGGCAAAAAAGTACTCAGCGTCCATCATTTCTGAGAAAGTGCCACTGCCTTCATATACGGCGTACTTAACAATCTGTGCAAACTCCGCAGCAAGTGAAGACTTCACGCCTAGCGCGTTAAACTCTGCAGAAGATTTAGGGCCAATAGCGTCTTCTTCAGTATGTAACCACAGTCCACTAAATCGTGCAATCTGATCTTTGGCCGCTGATGTCTCTACCATCCGTGTTGCTTGCGCTTTTATCTGAGCAGCCGTATGTAAACTGCCTGCATCTGCTAGGTCAAACAACTCTTGGTCTGGCATACTTCCCCAAAGAAGATAAGAGAGTGCCGAAGCCACCTCATAATCATTTAATAGCGCATAGCCAAAACCTGTATCACTACCGACTTCTGAACGATATAAAAAGTTTGGAGAGATTAAAATAGTTGTAAAATAATCTTTTAAGCCCTCTGTGGTTGTATCTGCCGTTTTAATCATGCTGCTTAGAGTACTCAAATCAGCACCAGAAACTGCTTTTCTATAAACTTTCTTTGTAAAATCTGCCACAAAATTATCTACACAAGCATCTTCATTTGATGGCAAAGCACGTAAGGCAGGTGACGCTGAACTGCAGGTTCCTTGAAGTGTCCATGTATTTTCATACGCAGAACCAACACCCAACTCCCAAGCAGCCAAACCAGCAGCTGAATCATCTGAACACCAAGTATTATAGATACATTGATACTCTTTACCATTATAAGAGACCACATCATTGGCTGCGTACGTTGAACCAGCGACATACGCTGGCGCGCTACAAGTAGTCGTTCCTGAACCAACATCAACGCTACTGTTGTCTTCTACTAAACCACAGCTATAAACCGTGTCTAAATGCTCATCAACCACCAAGTCAGAAATCGCTATCGCCACATTCAAATAACTCTCCATCTTAGAAGCATTGGCAATACTGGCATCAACCGAGTTTTTATAGTTTGAAAAAACCTTATCTGATGGCAATGCATCTGTGGCGCTTGAACTAAATCCAAAAAGATCTTTTAGCGTGTTTGTATATTCTTGTCTGTCTAATAGTCTGAGGTATTTTGGAGAAACACTACTGCTGTCATCACACAGTGTTGCATTCTCTTCTTGTTGATATGGGTTGTCAAAGTTTTCTACTGCATACGTATAGATAGCATCTGAACACTCTTGATCACACGCCGATGCATTATACGTTGGCATAGAGTCTGCGATATATTTGACCAAAATCTCTTTTGAACTCACTTTTGAGAAAAAGTCAGGATTTCCATCAACTCCGATACCATCTGACCCATGACAAAATGCACACTGCGCGCTGTAAAGTTTGGCACCATCAAGAACAACAGTAGTATTGGTCTCAGTCCCAGTAGAGGTGTTTGTCTCAGGAATCGTTGTTCCACCTGAACCATCAACCACAGGACGTTCAAAATTACTCTCTGCATACGCTGCAATTTTGTCCGAACACTCTTGATCACAACTTCCATGATCAAGTGGAGGCATGGTATCTCTAATTTTACTTGCCAACAGTGCAGTTGAATCAAATTCACTATCAAGTACAAAATAAGCACCGCCAAGTCCGCCTTCACCATTGCTTCCATGACAGTGCGCACACTTTTGTCCATAATGTTCTGCTCCACTTAAACTGATAAGCGTTTCATTATTTTCGTCAGTCTCATTATTTTCAATTGATGTAGTTGTATTGGTCTCCACATCTGTATTGTTTAGAGTTACATTTGGAAAGTTTTCCAAAGCGTAATCATATATCGCTTCTGAACAGGCATCATCACAGCTACTTGCACTGTTTGGAGGCATCGTTTCACTCACATACGCAACTAAAGAACGATGTGTCGGGTAGTCACTGTCTTCTTTAAAATAATCTCCTGCAAAAGAGAGTCCCTCTGTTCCATTGGCACCATGACACGACGCACATTGTTGCGCATAAAGTTCAGCTCCATCTAAAGTACTGTTTTCCTCTGGAGTCTCAATATTCTGTGAACTGTCAAAAACACCTGCTGTGCTACAACTCTCAGGATGAGCATATATATCAACAAATTTAACAAAAAACTCTAAGATCTCAGCTTCTGCTTTTCCTCCACCATGAGGCATTAAATTATCAGCATCAATTTTAGCAAGCAATCTATCGCTGTCTGATTTGGTTCTAAAATAACTTGATAGTGATATATAGTTAAAGCCACTATCATTGAAGCGTAAATCAAATGAAGTAAATCCATCACTCTCTTCGTTATGACAAACCACACAGTTATTGATTAAGTCTGATGAGGCTAGAAAATCCTCCGCACACTGATTACTGGCACGTGTAAAAGTACCCTCTGTTGTATCCACTTTTACTTCTGGTTCAATATCTTCTGAACATGCTGTAAAAAAAAGCAGTGTAAATAGTAGAATCATAAATAAGTTTTTCATATAATACCCTTTGAAATATTAGAGATAATTTTATAACTATTTCTTATTTTATAAAAATCGTAGTCGAACTAATTTTATACTCTAAGAATGTATCAAGAAAAAATTATAGTCTTGCTATATGAAGATTTGATGAAGAATATATAAGTGGGCATAAGTAAGAGAGTATAAATAATTTGATATACTCACATTAATAATAAATATAGGATTTTATATGGTACGTATCGAATTTTTAGGACCAATCCAAAAAGATGCTCAAGAGATGAATGCAACTAACTTAAGCGAAGTAGCTACTGAACTTAGTAAAGACCCTGTTGTTAAAGAGTGGTTAGAGAGTTGCGCTGTTGCGGTTAATGACACACTGGTTAGCTCACTTTCACATCCCCTTAAAGATGGTGATAAAATCTCTTTACTTCCTCCTGTATGTGGTGGATAATTGATGTTAGAAATTCATGATGGCGCGCTAAATGTTCCCGAGATTCTTGAACGTTGGTATGTTCAAGAAGAGAAAAGTAATTATGGGGCCTATATCCCTTTTATAGGTACGGTTAGAAGTGAAGACGAGATCAGTGGTCTGAGTTTTGATATCTATGAACCAATACTCGAATCATGGTTTAAAGCCTGGCAAGAGCGCGCAAAAGAACGCGGTGCAGTTGTTAAAATGGCGCACTCCAAGGGTGATGTTTTACTTCATGAGTCTTCTTATATTGCCGCTGTATTTTCACGTAAACGTCGTGTTGCGCTCGAGATGATTGATGAGTTTGTTGAAGACTTCAAAGCCAGCGCGCCGATATGGAAATACGATCTCCTTGATGGTGCACGTATCTATGCAAAAGACCGTTCCACTGCCATCAATGGTGCTGGACTATTATCACAAGGAAATTCATGAGTTTTTTATCTTTTCAGAGTTCACAAAATATGTTAGAACTTTTAAATACAGGCGAAATTAAAAGTGAAAATGTCTTTTTAAATGATGCGCTGGGTCGTATCCTTGCTTGTGATATTATCGCCCAACATGCTTCTCCAGAGTTTCCAACTGCTGCTATGGATGGTTACGCCATCAAACACACCAACCAAGAAGATGGTCGTATCGAAATTCTCAGTGCTGATAATCCAGCAGGTGGAATTAATGATGGCTTGGTTACTTCAGGGGTCTGTATCAAAACATTTACCGGTGCAGCGATGCCAGAGGGTGCAGACACTCTAATCAACATCGAAAACGTCACGGTTGATGAAAATGATATCATCATCAATGAAAGTGTTTCTTTTGGCTTTAGTGTACGTCCTGTCGGAGAGAGTTACAATGCAGGAGATATCCTCATTAAAAAAGGCTCGCAGATTGGCTTTGCAGAGATCGGTGTTTTAGCAGGTCTAAATAAGGTTATGATTTCTGTCGCGCAACGTCCACGTGTCAGTATCATCGCAACGGGTAGTGAGATTTTAGATTTAGGTGAAGAGGCAACAACGGCTTCACAGATCAGAAGTTCAAACAACTACACCCTTCAAGCATTGGCGCATCAAGCAGGTGCAAGTTCGGTTCAAATGGGTATCACTAAAGATGACAAGGCAAGTATCACTAAGACTTTTGAGATGGCACTTGCCAGTTCGGATATCATCGTAAGTACGGGTGGTGTAAGTGTGGGAGATTATGACTTTGTTAAAGACATCATCCCACGTTTAGGTGCGGAAGTCATCTACAAAGGGGTGAAAATCAAGCCAGGTCAGCACATCATGGTAGCGCGCTTAGGTGAGAAGTTCATCATCGCCCTTCCTGGTTTTGCTTACTCCTCAACCGTCACTTTTATTCTCTATGTTCTTCCTCTTATCGCTAAGATGTTAGGAAAAGAGAAGGCTTATAGCACAGTAGAAGCCACACTCAAAGAGGGCTTTGCCAAACGTTCTAAAAAAAGTGAATTTACAGCCTGTAATATTGCTTTAGAAGATGGCAGATACATGGTTGATTTTGAAGGTAAAAAAGTGGGAAGCAGTGCTATCTTAACCAATATGCTTGGAAATACTGCGCTGATGATAACAGGTGAAGATGATGGTAACCTTGAAGAAGGTACTCAGGTTAATGTAATTTTATTAGACACTTTTTAGGCACCAATGATGAAAGTTTTAAGGTATCTCTTTTTACTTTTTTCGACTTTCATTTTTATACTTCTACTTCCCTTCACCCAAGAGAAAATCTTCGAACGCGTCACTGCACACTATCTAGATCTTAAAACGGAAGTACACATCACAAAGTACACCCCATTTCACTACGCGCTGGACCTTATACTAGAACAAAACAGTAGCCTTTCACTCTCTATTAGGCATAACCTTGTTTCACTCTCTTCCATAACCCTCAAGTTTGATGGAGATATTCAACTTTTTACTCATGTGGCTCAGCAAAAACTTCCCCACCTCCAATTAAATCTTGATAGTTATCTGCTCACCCAAGACAACAACCGTTTTATCGGTAGCTTAGCGCTTAACACAAAAAAAGAACATCTCAAACTTTCAAAAATATCTTTTGATATCAAGCACTTACGTCTTAGTACAGACTATCATTTAAAGGTACCAAATCTTCAAGACACAAGCTATCCTCTGCCAAAACACCTTGAAGAGGCTTTAGAGACAAGAGGCAGTATTAATTATAAAGACAGCATACTCAACTTCAGTAGCGACATAATTGGTGGAGAGCTACGTCTACAGTACGATCAAAATCAAACTATCTTAGCGCTACATCAATCAGAAATAGTAAAAATATTACGTTTTGTACCACAAGAACTTCCCTTAGAAGATGGCTTGGTTGATCTTCAAGTAGAGTTTTTAACACCCGCACTACTCAAAGGCGACATCAGTACGATGCAAGGACAGACAGATGCCAATGTCAGCGCTTTGAATATCTTAGGGATTAATGTTGATAATGCCATCTCTAAACTCGTGGCGACACAAGACCTTTCACTCTATAATCATGATAGCAACCATACAAAGAGCACTCCAGCCTCTGATGATAACCGTACACATATACAAAACATGCGTCTTTTTGTCAACTTGAAAAATGGAAAAGTACATTGTATTGATTGCGCTATCGCAACATCAGAACACCTTATCGCTATTAATGGAGATATCAATCTAAAAGAGAAAGCCTTTGAATCTTTTGAGATAGGTATCGTTGATGAGAGAAAATGTGCCTACTATGTGCAACCACTCAAAGGAACCTTTGAAGAGCTTGATATCTCCTTTGGAAAAGCTGGTTTTGATATCTTGAGTGGGAGTGTTCTCTCATTAGGCAGTAATATCGGTGATCTCACACACTCAGGAGGAAAACTGATCTCCTCTGTTGGTGACTTTAGTGCTAAAACCATCGACTTTGGAACCGCCTATATTCCTATCATAAAAAATCATTCCCATTACCTCAGCGACTCGATTAAAGCCGTAGGAGATAAAGGAGAATCCCTCAGTTCTAAAGTAAGTTCTGAGCAGTGCACTCCATTTTACACAGGTGTCATTACTCAATAAATTATAATAAAATATTATACTCTAACTTTTTTCTAATTTTTTTCTTTTAAACTTTCACTGATTAAAAAATCAAAGGATAAAAATGAAAAAAATGATTTCAACAGTAGCTGCATTGGCACTACTTTCTACATCAGTAATCGCAGAAGAGATGGTAATTGGAGAAGAAGAAACAACAACATCTTCATCAGCATCATCTGCAATGACTATGAATAAAAATGCTAAAGTATATGGCGCTTTAAAAATGCTACCAGTAAATGTAAGCGGTTTTCAAAATGCTTACCTAAATGATTCTAAAAGTTACAGTGACGCTTCAACAGGTTATGGTAAAGTAAATTATGCTGATGCAAACACAGAAGGTTATTCTGTAGGTTTAACACTGGGTTATGAAACAGAAATCGTAGAAAACTCATTGGTATTGGCTGAATTAACGTATGCTTCTAATTATCTTGACTTAACAGTAGGGTATAACTACGCTATCAAAGGGCTAATGGACAAATTAACTCTAAAAGTTGGACCAAAACTTGGTTATGCGATGGTTGGTGGAGAAGCTGGAACAGTTGACTCATCTTTAAATATTATTACCTCTGATGGTACTTTCCGTAATGGTGATGTTATTAACATGTCTACTTCAGGTGTAGTTTTATCTGCTGGCGTTGAAGCAGAATATGAAGTAACGCCTAAATTGGCTGCTTTTGTAAGAGCAGATCTTCAGTTTAGTATGTTTGGTGACCCAGAAGTAAGTATCAATGATGTAGTAATGTCCAATCCATCTGACTGGCATGGAACCACACCATTTACAAATGGTTTAGATCCATTTGCAGGAGCAGAAGCTTCAACAACAGGTCTTGGTTTAATGTTTGGTGTAAACTATAAACTGTAAACTATAAACTGTACAAGCAATAAATTCTATAGCGCACTGCTACGTGCTATGGAATACCCCGCTTTAGACAAAGACCTGATTGATAGATCAGGCAATTTTCTCCTTAAACGATAGATGAGTTCTCTTAGAGACTCTTCCCTATCGTAATCTTCTTCCCAAATATAACGAATCAATTCAGAACTGTCCACAATATTTCCATGTGACTTGAAAAGTAGATGAACCACCTTATATTCATTTTTACTCAGTTTGACCAGTTCATTTTTATAATTTAGAGTGCCCTTTTGAAAATCATAACTATAAGCATCAATTGTCACGACACTGCTCTCTTCTATAATTGATTTTTTCAATATTCTAGAAGCAACTGCTAAAGCTGCCTCTATATCACTCTCATTAACAGGCTTAATTAAATAACCCAAGGGAGAGGCATCCATCGCATCACGTATCGTTGAACTATTTTGATAAGAACTGATAAATACCGAGGGAATATTGTACTGTTTGTCGAGCTTAACCGCACACTCAATGCCATCCATTTTTCCATTAATCTCGATATCCATAAATACTAAGTCAATCTTTTCCATGGATGCCATTTCTAGCATCTCTATCCCATTATCAAAATTTCCAACGACACTATGACCTAAATCTTCAAGAGTCTCAGTGATAAAAAGTGAAGTTAGACTCTCGTCTTCAACTATGGCAATATTCATTTTATCTGTTCCTCAAAATTATTCAAGCTATTTTATTGCGTAGACTCTTCAAAAGGGGTAAAATTGGTGATATTTTGAATCAAAGCCTTTAGTTTAAGACTTGCCTTTTCTTTTTCAGCATTATAAGCATTTTTTATCAGATTAAATTGTTCCAAATAGTTCTTTAATGCTGTATAATTTGTAATTAAATTATTCTACTCTCTTCAAGGTACTGTGTGAAATTATTTTTTATTTTTTTTATTTTTCTAGTCTCTCTTTACGCTGATTATACGGTTTCATACCTCTATCCAAATGATAAAAAATTAACAATTTCAGAAATCATCCCTGACACGGAAGCGCAGATGATTTCTAAAGACAAGTATCTTCAGCTTATGCCTTTTGATAAAAAAAATATCTCTTGGATGAAGCTGGTTTTAAAAAATGATTTAGATGTTGAACAGGTAAAAGTAGTCCAGTTTCTTGATATTCGAATTGATAAATTAATTATTTACAATCAAGATGGCAAAGAGATATATTGTATGGGTGATAAAATTGCTTTTGATAGTAGAGAATTGAAAGATGCACAGATTGCTTTTAAAATTGACTTGCGCGCTAAGGAAGAAAAAACAATTTATATTAACAACGTTTTTGTATCCACCGCAGGATTAAGTTTCAAAGTCCATAATTTAGATCAATATACGCAAAACACTCATCTCAAACATATGGAAGAATCTGCTTTTTTTGCTGTCCTCCTTGTCATGCTTATCTACAATACAGTCTTGTATCTCTTTGTTAGAGAACGTCTCTATTTCTATTATATTTCTTATCATCTCTCACTGCTTTTTATTATGTATCCACTCAAAGGACTCAGTGTTATGTATCATCATCCAAGCCTAATGAATGTTGATGCTGGTGCGGTTAAAGGGCACATTATTATTCTAACTGCCCTCACTTCCGCACAATTTTTACGCAGTTATCTTAATACAAAAAAATATACCCCACGTCTTGATCAATATTTATTTAAGATTATAATTATTGATTTTATTTTATTTCTATTGTACTTTTTTGACCTAATGCCTCCAGGTCAATTTTCTGTTGTTGTAGAACTCTTTCATGTTCTATTTTTATTTATTATTGCCCTGTATTTCACCTATACAAAAAGAACGATTGAATCCTATATTTATACTCTGGCTTGGACGATAATGCTCTCCGGTGTAGGTGTTACTTCGTTTGTTGCATTGGGCTTTTTAACACGTAATGATTTTACAACGTATGCCGTAGATATAGGTATAATTTTTGAGCTTATTATCTTCTCTATGGCCCTTGCGTATCGCTATGTACAACAGCAAAAAGTACTTTCGTCTAAAGAACAAGAACTGAGGTTTATCAATCATAATCTAGAGAGGACAGTTACTTTAAGAACCCAAGAACTTGAAGAAGAGATCAAAAGAAAGAAAAATCTGCTCCTTGAGAGAGAGACTCTTTTTAAAGAACTTTACCACAGAGTAAAAAACAACTTACAGATGATGGTGAGTCTTATTTCTATGCAAAAAAGACGTCTAAACGATAATAAGGCAAAATATGTTTTAGATGATATCTCAGGACGTATCAAATCCTTAGCACTGATTCACGAGCAGTTACAAGATGCCCATGAGTTCGATAGCATTAACCTTCAAGAGTATATTAGCGCTCTTTTAAATGAAATTAGAAGTAGCTACTCTATTGCGCATGTAACATTAGAGATTGAATGTGGAGATATATTTATGAATATTGACCAAGTCACTTCGCTGGGACTTATCATCAATGAGCTTGCTAACAACTCTTTTAAACATGCGTTTAAAGAACTCTCAAATCCTAAAATAACGTTAAAAATGCAAGAGGATAAAGACTATACGCTGTATTATACAGACAATGGAATAGGCAATAGTAAAATAGAAAACTCAGATTCGCTAGGTTCACTTCTTGTCAACACACTTGTAAAATCTCAGCTTAAAGGTGAGATAAAAATAGAAGTTCAACCATCAGTCAACTACAACATATCTTTTGCAAAGTAACTACTCTATAATCAAGCCACTACTTGGAAGCGTTAGCGTTGTTTCAACATCCACTGAACCATTACTCAGATGCGTATACTTCACTTCTTGGTTTTCTAGCGCGCTGGAGTCAAAAGCACGTAGATGATAGACAGTTTGGCGCACTCCATCTACGATATGAGAAAGTGCTGATTTGAAGTTTTCATCCAGTTCATAGACCAGTTCCAGCGCACTGGAGTTAGCAAAGAGTTCTGTCGTACTAAATTTCCAGGCACCCGCTTCTTTTAGCTCTACGCGTGTATTGATCATATTGGTTTTAAAATTGATATGACTATCTTGCAGTTGACTATCAATTTCCAAGCCCGTACTCACTTCTGTTTCAATACTCAGCGCGCTGGATTTAAGCACTCCATTTTCAAGTGCATAATCACACTCATTGTAAAAAATCTGCGCCTCACTGATAATAATATTTTGATCTATACACGTGGGGGAGGTATTGTCTGGAATTGTAGTATTGCCATCAGGGCTTGTTGTATTTGTCTCTGTAATGACCTCAGCCAATACATTAATACCAATCGTTTTATTAATATTTCCACCTTGATTATCACTAAAAAGTAAAATAAAACTATCCAGCCCTACATAATTATCTGTAGGACTGTACGTGATGGCACTATCTACAAGCGTGACACTTCCATGTTTTGGACTTGAAGAGATAGAGAGACTTACACTGTCATTGTCATCATCTTGTGCGCTGTATGTAAAAATCTTAGGGGTGTTAAATGGAGTTTCAAATGATTCAAGGATACTGATAAGGGGCACGTCGTTGACACTGTTGACAGTGACCATGATTGTTTGTATCGTCACACTTCCCGAACTATCCGTAGTACTCACTTTAAAACTGTCATTTCCATTATAGTTTTCACTGGGTGTATAGACAACACTATTGCCAACGATAGTGACACTTCCATTGGTATTGCTTACGTCCAATTCCAGTATCAAGTCACCATCATTGTCTTCAATATCACTCAAAGTAAAACTAAGTGATGCATTGTTGTCCTCGTTTGTATTTAAACTACTCACAATATCCAAACTCGGATCATCATTAATGCCCACCACTGTAATATTCACCTCAGCGCTATCGCTATCAAGATTTGAATCTGTCACGCTGATAATAAAACTGTCTGTTCCAAAATAATTCACATCAGGCACATAAGTAATATGCGTACTGTTCACACTTAAAGATCCATGTGTAGTGTTTTGATCAAAATCAAGACTGAGTGCTTCTAGGGAGTTGATATCATAAACGATAGAGAGGTTGGTATCTTCATCGGTACTCTGAGTAGAAGTGATGGTGATGATTGGCGCGCTGAGTTCAGTAGTGATAATATCCATAACGTACTCTGTTACAGTATCTCCAAATGCGGCACTATTTTCATCACTGCTGTCTGAGAAGATAATGGTGTAAAATCCACTACTAAGGTCCAGTGAAAAGTTATCACTGTAGGTACCAATGTAGTGATTATTTTGATCATAAAGATTTAAGAAGTAGGCCCAGTTTGAGTATTTTGGATTACTTCCATTAAACTGCGTAATACCACTAAGTCGGACACTATAACTGTCCCGATCATCATTATCAATCAAAGATCCCTCTATATGATAGTCCGTCTGAATATCGCCTGATTCTAAAGGTTCGCTCACTGTTGTATTGTTGGCAATGGCCAGTTTTGAACGACGTATTGTTTTTGAACAGTCTGCGGAGTTGGGGTCACCTTCGGCCAGACCAATAGGCAGACCACTTCCCACATCGCTCAAATCAGGATTTGAAAAAAAAGCGATACCCGGCGTTTCATAACTCATCACCGTCGCAAAAGTACCAGCAATATCATAACCATGTGAATAGGTATAAAGCCCTGCTCCCCCTTCTGCTCTATTATGTGCACAGCCAAAGTTATGTCCTACTTCATGTGCAAAGGTGAGATCAACACAGTAGGCACCTCCCACAGAACCAACTTCAATAACACTATATAGAGAGTTAATATCTACACGACTGTCTATACTCGCAGGTACATAAGCCAGTCCACAAGGTTGACCCGATGCACTATAAACACGAAACAGTGTCACTAAGTTTGCTTCATAAAGACTACGCTTAACCTGCATCGAAAGCGAAGCATCTGAGAGTTGAGAGAGTGCTGTCCCAATGGTGTAACTCTCACTGGTTAAGGCAGTATCTAAAAGTTCTGTATGCACATTTACTAATGTCACCTTTGTCAAAGAACTGTTCAACGCATCATTGGCATCATCAAACATTCCTTGGATAAAAGCATCCACTCCTGCCCCATATGTTGTCTCAAAATTTTTAGTATAGCGGACTAAGATATTGATGTTCACATCTGCATTTTCGTCTATAGATGCAGAGGCTGCTTGGACTGCGCTTGAACGTAATAGTGACGAAGAAGTAGGAAGAAGAATTCCATCATCGCCTCTGTTAAGTGCTTTTAATTGAGAAAACTTTGTTAGATAATAATCACCCTCTAAATACTCGATACTATAACGGAAACTCTGGTGTGTAAAAGAGATATAAAAAACACCACTTTTGTACGTAGCGCGCAGACGCTCATAAGGATTTGCAGCATTCACACCCATCCAAGTATAGTCTTCATTTTGAACACGTGTTATCATCTTTTTATAAACAAACGTGGCCATATTTATCTCATCAAGATGGATATCAATAGAGGATTTATCTAAGGAAGAATGGAGTAAAACCTTGGTATTCAACACATAAGTAGAAACAGTATTTTTTTTTACTAACTTTGTAAAACCTTGACTCCCAAAAAGAGTAGTGCTCAGTAAAAATAAAATTACGATTAGATATTTCATAAAACTTACTCCACTTTTGCACTGCCTTTAATCAGTGTCACTGTTATAGTACTCTGTGCACTATTTTTATTAATTTTTACTTTTGCATCACTGCTCAGTGGGATGATTTTTTTTCCCTTTGTAATAACAACTTCTTCATCTAAAACAAGATTTTCACTTACAAGTTCTTCTTCACGGGTACATCCACTAAAAAAAATTGCCATAATAGTAAAAATTAATAATAATAGTTTTCTCATAAGTATAATATTACTCCTAAAAGTTTAGATTGGACTGAAAATTGGTATATAAGAAAAATTGATTTTAGTTTGATGGTTAAACGGAGGATCGAAGAGGGGAAGTCCTCTTCTAGATAGTTTTGTTTTTGATTACTTAATTACTTGTGCTCTTAGGTCATCTTCTTCAACTGATTCCGTTTTATACTTAATAGCAACAACGGCTTCAGTTTCATTAATGTACCACTCACCGATAGCGTCATGTTCAAGTTGCTCTAGTTTGGTTTGATCTACCTCATCGATCGGGATAAATAGAAATGAGTAGCGCGCTGGTTTATCCATACGCAGTGTCCATAAAAACCATAACAGACCGATAGCCGCTAAAGCTCCACCCAATGTTTGACGATCAGACATATCTAAAAATAGACCCGCTGTGGTTCCACCGATAAAGGTCATAAAGTAAGACACTGAGTTACCAATACCCAGTGCAGCACCTTTTTGGTGTACTTTTGCGTAACGTGAGATGATTGATTGAACCAGTGGCTCCATCATGTTAAAGCCAATAAAAAAGCTTACCACACCCATAACAAAGATGGTCGCAGTAGGCGCGTAACCCATTAAAGCAAATGCAGTAATAAACAATAGGATAGAGAGTAAAAAGATCTCTTTAGACCTGTTTTTTTTCTCACCAAATACTGCCGCTGGTCCCATAGCTACTAGACCAAAAAGCATTGCTGGAAGATATGCTTGCCATAACTCTGACTTTTCCCAAGCAAAACCACCATCTTCTACCGCGCTCGTTAAAACAATAGGGATCAATACAAATGCCATCGTCATCAGACCTTTTTGCATACCATTGATAACAAACATACTCACAAGATTTTTATCTTTTAAGATATCTGATGTTTTAGATGTTTCATGATAGATATGTTTAATTCTTGGTGGGGTAGGAACCGCAGTAAAAAGAAGCACCATCGCAATTAATGCAAAAACACCAGTGAGGTAGAAAAGAAAACTTACACCATATGCTGCACCAAGAACTGGTCCAAGACCCATAGCCAATGCAAACGAAATCGCAATAGTTCCACCCATCATTGCCATCGCTTTTCCACGAACCTCTTCAGGAACAAGGTCAGAAATCATCGCAGTTACAACAGAACCAATTGCGCCCGCACCTTGTAAAAAACGAC
Organism: Sulfurimonadaceae bacterium; assembly: GCA_016744905.1. Taxonomy (GTDB): domain Bacteria; phylum Campylobacterota; class Campylobacteria; order Campylobacterales; family Sulfurimonadaceae; genus BB10. The sequence continues at coordinate 125,238 of JADGDM010000002.1, forward strand.
CCAACATTAACATGTAAATATCGTCACTCATTGCACAAATCAATGAACCTGCTAAAAAGATCAGAAGTCCAATAAGCAGAGTTAATTTACGACCAATCTTGTCACTCATCGTCCCAAAAGGAACTTGTAAAAGTGCCTGAGTCAGCGCGTAACCCCCAACAATAACACCTACTAAAAGAGGTGTTGCACCTTCCATAGAAAGTGCGTAAACAGATAAAACAGGCAGAACTAAAAACAGTCCCAAAAATCTAAGTGATAAAATAGCCGAAAGAGGCATAATCTTTTTGAACATACGTAATCCTATGATAAAATTACGAAATTATAACCGCAATAAATTAAGGGTAGTCATGAAATTAATATTAGCAACCGGGAACAAGGGTAAAGTTAGAGAGATCAAGCAGATGTGTGAAAATTTTGAAGTGATTCCCTACAGTGATCTGATTGAACCTTTTGAGATTGTTGAAGATGCCCCTGACTTTAAAGGCAATGCACTAATCAAAGCGCGCGCTGTTTATGAAGCACTTAATGATGATAGTGTTGTGGTCATTGCTGATGACAGTGGTATCAGTGTTGATGTACTTGATGGTCAACCAGGAATTCACTCAGCGCGCTATGGTGGTCCAGAAGCTGATGATAAAGACAATCTACATAAACTGATGGGTGCTATTAAAGATAAAGGTGTAGAGAGTTCACCTGCACATTATACTGCGGCCATTGCCATAGTGTATAAAGGTCAAGAAGAGACGGTTCATGGCTGGATGCATGGAACTGCACTCAGTAGCCCACGTGGAGAGAATGGTTTTGGATATGACCCTATGTTCATTCCTCAAGGACATGAACAAACCCTGGGTCAATTGGACGATAAAATTAAATCAAAACTCTCTCATCGAGGAAAAGCACTAAGGCTTGCTAAAATTATTTTAGAAGGTGTTGCGACACGTTTTTAGAAATATTTTTGACTTAAGTTTAGAAGACTGCCTTCTAAACGTGTAAAAAAATCTCTAATCTGCGCGGTATACGAAAATTCATTCATTATTGCGTCCTTATAATTTTCTTATAAGACTTTAAGCAATAATTGTTCCGATGCTTATATTTTAAGAGTGAAGGTCGATTCCAAAGAGTCCATAAAGCAGACCTGCAACAATCAGATAGACCCCAAATGGTTTAAAACTGTAACGCGATACGATGGCTAAAAATGCCTTAATCGCAATCCATCCCACAATAAATGAGACCACAAAACCAACCAACAAAACCCAGATATGTTGAGACTCCAGCGCGCTGTATTCTTTAAGCAACATATATCCTGAGGCGGCACCCATTGTCGGAATAGCAAGGAGAAATGAGAAGGTCATAGAGACATCACGTTTCAGACCACTGAGCATTCCACCCAAGATGGTACTCCCTGAGCGCGATACTCCAGGAATCAATGCCAATACTTGAAACAGTCCCACATAAATAGCCTGCTTCATGGTGACATCTTCTAGATCAGAGATATGGTGTGTTTTCTCTTTATAAAAAAACTCTATCGCTAAAAAGGCAAAACCGGTCACAATCATCAATGCAACCGTTGAATTAGCTGAGAACATGGCTTCTATCTGCTTGTGAAAAAACAGTCCCACAAAACCAGTAGGGATAAAAGAGACAATCAACTTCATCCAAAGTGACATGCTCTGTGTTAAACGCTCTTTAAAAATAAGCATCACCGCAAATATCGGTGCGACTTGAATGATAATCTCATACGCTGTTGTAAATCCATCTTGTTTGATACCCATAATTTCACTGGCCAAAACAAGGTGCGCAGTTGATGAAACTGGTAAAAATTCAGTTAACCCTTCTACAACGCCTAAGATTGCTGATTCAAAAAGTGTCATTTAGTTCCTTTATATTTTCTATTTATATTTAGTTTTGAATTTTACTAGAATAATTCTATTTTTTAACTTCGCATTAAAAAAACTAGCGTTACACTTGTCATAATTATTCAATAAAGGGTGTATCCATGAATGTGCTTGTTGTAGATGATAGTACTATTGTTCGTCGTGTATTAAAGAATGTCTTAAATAAGTATTTTGAAGAACCAACACTTTTTGAAGCTGAAAATGGTGAAATTGCCATGCAAATTATGAAAACAGAAGAGATAAATATCATCTTGCTAGACTGGAATATGCCTATTATGAATGGTGAAGAAGTTGTCGACGCTGTACGGGCCAATAAAGAGTGGAATAAAACTCGAATTATTATGGCCACTACAGAAGGTGGTAAAGATGCCGTTCTAAAACTGATCAAAAAAGGGGTTAACGGATATATGGTTAAACCTTTTCAAGAAGACAGCATCTTCAAGACCTTAGATACTGTTACTGCACGTATGAGATAATATTTTACACTATGCAGATATTAATTGTTGATGACAGTGCCTTGGTGCGCCATGTTCTCAAAAACTCTCTTAACAAGTATTTTAACAACCCCAAGATATTTGAAGCAAAAAATGGCCAACTCGCTGTTGAAGTACTCCAAAATGAAAAAATTGATATTATGATTTTAGATGTACATATGCCCGTTATGGATGGGCCAAAGGTTCTTAATATTATTAGAAATGACACAAGCTATGATGCACTATATATTATTATGGCAACCGCCAATAATGACAAAGAGCAAATTCTAAAATTAATCAAACAAGGTATTGATGGATACCTTGTCAAACCACTCGATGAAGAGGGAATATTTAAGGCATTGAATACTGCCATGAAAAAAATCCGCTAAATTTAGCATTAATTTTAACATCAAACTGCATTTAAACTCCATATATATAAAATTTTACTATAATTTTGCCATGAAACAGATACTAATATTATTAACAATTCTTCTCTTCAATGGCTGTGGTGGACACATTATAAAAGCACCACTGGTTGAAAAACTCCAACCATATAAAGAGACCCAAGTTGCCTGCGACAAACTTTTACGTCTTGATATAGATAAAAACCTTTTAATTGTTCAAGAGTGTCATAGCTTTTCAACTGAGCTCTACAAAGTCAATGCACAATTTGCTGTCTCTCATGATAAAGATCGTGGAAACTTTACCGAGACACGTAACAATATCAACTTTGCTAAGGTGAATAAAGTACTGCACAAAAAGTATGAAACACTTTTAAAGGTTTTACCGCAAGAGGCAAAAAAAGCGATGCAAGAGTCTGATGAACATTTGGTCAAAGCCTTCTTAGACTTTCCAACACAAGGTATGAACCAAGACTATTATGACTTTTTTGCCAAATATCCTAGTCATTACAATGAAGCACATTTTTATATAGATTATCAAGAAAAATTGGCAAATAACCATCTCAAAGAAGCCAAAGAACTTTATAAACAAAATAAAAAACGCGCCGCATTTAAGAAGTTACAACAAAGTGCAAGCATGGACAATCATGACGCTATAAAATTACTCGCTGAACGTTACGCTGTTAATAAAAAATATAACAGTGCTATCAAATGGTATAAAAAGATTGCTGGGTCTGACACCTATGCTATTGATTTGGAACTTGCCAAGCTTTATGAAATACAAAAAAAATATAAAAAAGCATTTTACTATTATCAAAAATCAGCCATTACACTTGATGCATTTTCAGAGTATAAGGTTTACACTCTCTTATCGGAAGAGAAGGTTAAAGAGACAGAGATTGACACAGCAGAGTCTTGGCTAGCGCGCTCCGCTCGACACGGCTATCTACGTGCCCAATACCTATATGGACTTGAATTTGTAAAAAAAGAAGATTATAAGTCTGCACTAACTTGGCTTCAACAAGCAGCAGATGCACAGTACAGTGATGCCTATACTCCTTTAGGCGAACTCTATTTTAAACAAGCCCTTTATGACGAGTCATTTAAATATCTAAACCTAGGTACTCTAAATGCCAATGCTTGTTACAATCTTGCCTATATGTATGAACATGCAAAAGGAACGACAAAAAATTATCAAACAGCCTATGAGCTTTATATGCAAGCGCAAAAAATGGCTATTGATAAAAAAGATATAGATAAAGATATATTAAGAGTCCATACAGCAATTATGCGTCCTATTAAAGAGAAAGCCGCACGCATAGCAAAAGAGAAAGAACTCATAGAAGAGGAGCAACTTAGAGTACTTTTACTTGCAAAAGAAGAGAAGAAGAAAAAAGAAGAAAAGATAATTCAACTCGCGCTCGCAGAGGAAAAAGCACAACAAGAACAACAATCCAAACAGCTGGCAACCGCGCAAAAAAATAGACAAGACAAAATAGCCAAACTTAAAAAAGAGTGCCCATTAGCAATGACACAAAGACGTTATAACTATAAAATGGCAGGTGTCTTAGTTGGTAGTGTTATTGATCAAAGAGATGGCAATTATATTATCTCTGACACAACCTCAAAAAGAAGAGCGTCATACTATGTCTCAGGTTTTAATGGTGAAGAGCTTTATCGTGGAACAGATGTTCATTGGCGTGTGCAAAGTAAGGGTGAAAGCTACACCTATACTGGTCGAAATGGAGCCGATATTACTATCCATAAAGTGGATTTTTTACCTGCAGATAATGACCCATGTAGCCCTTATGTAGAGAATACGCAGGAATAGAAAAATTCTTATAAGTTCATTTTAGATATAATAACCGGTTTTATTTAAACAGACTACCTGCTGAAAAAGTGGGAAATAGGAATTTTATGTTACTTTTTACTCCAGGCCCAACCCCCGTTCCAGAAAATGTTCGTAAAGCGATGAGCGACACTACCCTTCATCACCGTACACCAGAGTTTGAAGCGATTTTTGAGCGCGCTAGAGAACTGCTTTTTAAACTTATCCCTATGAATGAAGTTGTTATGCTTAGTTCATCAGGAACTGGCGCAATGGAAGCCGCTGTTATCAACCTTGCACATAAAAAACTTTTAAACGTCAACGCTGGTAAATTTGGCGAACGTTTTGGAAAGATTGCAAAGGCACATGGTATTGGAAGTGTTGAACTTAAACACGACTGGGATAAGCCTGCAACAGTTGAAGAAATTGTTGATCTTATCAAAGCCGATGCAGAAATAGACGCCGTAGCTATCCAAATTTCTGAATCTGCAGGGGGACTACGTCATCCTGTTGAAGAGATTGCAAAAGCGGTCAAAGCAATTAATCCAAATATAATGATTATTGCTGATGGAATCACTGCTGTCGGTGTTGAACGTATTGATGCAAGTAATATTGATGCACTTCTTGCTGGTAGTCAAAAAGCCTTAATGTTGCCTCCAGGTCTTTCTATTATTGGTCTATCCGATGCTGCTATTGAGAAGATTGGCGAAGGTAAGGGTTACTACCTAAATCTTGCGAGTGAAATTAAAAATCAACGTAAAAATACAACTGCATACACCGCCGCAACGACCTTAATTATCGGTCTGGTTGAAGTCTTGGAGACTATCGAAAAGGGTGATGGCCTAGGCAAACTTTACTGTGATACAGCGCGCCGTGCAAAATCAACACGCTTTGCACTTGAAGCCATTGGTCTTCACTCTTTCCCAGAAATTCCTGCAAAATCAATGACCACCATTGATGACGCTGACGCTGGCAAAATTAGAACCATGCTAAAAGAGCAGTTTGACGTTAATGTAGCAGGCGGTCAAGATCACCTTAAAGGGAAAATATTCCGTATCAACCAAATGGGTCTTATTGATATTCATGAGCTTATCTGGGTGGTTAACAGTATTGAACTCTCTTTAGCTGCATTGGGCCGTAGAGACTTCGATGGTACGGCAAGTAAAGTCTTTACACAAGAGTATTTCAAAACAATTCTAAAAAAAGAAGAAGACAAATAATGATATTTGAACACGAAATTCCAACGGGGACAAAACTCTATTTTGGCGACGCAGCTAAAAAGAAGCGCGCTATTGAAAATATTGCCAGTGAAGTTCTCGCTAAAAATGGTTTTGAAGAGATAGTGACACCACTGTTCTCTTATCACCAGCACCAAAGCATCAGTGATGAAAAAGAGTTGGTGCGCATTGCAGATGTAGACAATCACGCAATGAGCCTGCGCGCTGACTCAACCATTGATGTGGTTAAAATAATCAACAAAAGACTCGGACGTAATACAAATCATAAAAAATGGTTTTATATTCAACCTGTCTTTCGCTATCCTTCACTAGAGCAGTACCAAGTTGGTGCAGAGTCTATTGATGAAAGTGATTTAAGTCCTATTTTAAATACCTCACTTGATATTTTTAAGGCACTTGAACTCAAACCACTACTTCAAATCTCAAACATTAAAATCCCTAAGATTTTAAGTGAGACCTTGGATTTAGAGATTGATGATTTTAAATATATTAATATTAAAAAAATGCTCTCTTTAAATATTGATTGGTTAACAAAACTGGTCTATCTTCAATCAATAGAAGACCTAGATGCTATCTTAGATAGCGTGCCAACAGATATCAAAGAAGAGCTTCTTAAAATTAAAGAGCTATGTAAAAATGTGGACTATGACAATACAACTATTGCCCCACTGTATTACGCTAAAATGCTCTATTATGATGAGATATACTTTAGAATTATTGATAAAAATGAGACATTTGCACGTGGCGGACGCTACAAACATGAGGAGACCACATCCGTTGGTTTCGCAATATATACAGATACTTTAGTAGAGAATAAGGAATAATAATGCAAGCAGATTTAATTGTAGGAATTCAATGGGGTGATGAAGGAAAAGGTAAAATAGTTGACCTTTTAGCACAACAGTATGACGCCGTAGCGCGCTACCAAGGTGGACACAATGCAGGTCATACGATCTGGGTTGATGGTGTTAAATATGCACTTCACCTTATCCCTTCAGGTGTTTTAAACCCTGCTGCTATTAATATCATCGGTAACGGTGTTGTTGTCTCTCCAGAAGCTTTAATCAAAGAGATGAAACAATTTGATGATCTTCTTGGACGTCTGTTTGTTTCAGACAGTGCACACATGATTTTAAATCTTCATATCCAAATCGATCAAGCTAAAGAGCGCGCTCGTGGTGACAAGGCTATCGGGACAACTGGTCGTGGAATTGGACCAGCTTATAGTGAAAAAATTTCACGTTCAGGTTTCCGTTTAGGTGAACTTCGTGATATCGAAGCACTTGCAGACAGAGTTTTAGAGTACTTTGACAATAACAATGCAGTATGTAATGCTATTGGTCTTGATAAGCCTACACGTCAAGAACTTTTAGTAGAGTTTAAAGAGTATGCAGAAAAATTACTTCCATACATCACGAACACCACGCAACTGGTTTGGAAACTTCTTGATGAAGATAAAAAAGTACTACTTGAAGGGGCTCAAGGAACACTACTTGACATCGATCATGGTACTTATCCATATGTAACAAGTTCTTCAACTATCTCTGCAGGTGCCTGTACTGGTTTAGGAATTAATCCTAAAGATATCGGTGGTATTACAGGTATCGTTAAAGCCTACACAACTCGTGTTGGTAATGGTCCATTTACAACAGAAGACTTTGGTGATGAAGGTGAGAGACTTCGTGTTCAAGGTCATGAATTTGGAACAACCACTGGCAGAAAACGTCGTTGTGGTTGGTTTGATGCAATCGCTGTTAAACATGCATCTCGCTTAAATGGTTGTACCGACCTTTCATTAATGAAACTTGATGTTCTTGATGGTTTTGAAGAGATTAAAGTCTGTGTCGCCTATGAATACAATGGTGAGACTATCGAGTACATGCCAGTAGATGTTGAGAACTGTAAACCAATTTATAAATCATTTCCAGGTTGGGATAAAACAGAAGGCGCAAAAAACTGGGACGAACTTCCAGAGACTGCTCAATCTTATGTTTTAGCACTTGAAGCAATGGTCAATACAAAAATTGCTATGGTTTCAACTTCACCTGATAGAAATGACACTATTAGAAGGTAATCGTAACCTATTATGAAAACGCGTTTCACACCCTTAGTCAAAATTAAAAAGGGGGCTATGGATAAGTGTGAAAACGAACTCTCTATTGCCAATAAAAACCTCCAAAATGCCCATATCTCATTAGATGAAGCTTATAATGAACTAAAAAAAACTTCCCTTCCCAATAGTGGTACGATTTCTATGATGCTACAAGTCAAAACATTACAAGAGTCCCAACGTAACCTGATCGAAGAAAAAAAATCTTGGCTCAACTTTGCCAAAGAGCAACATCAAAGTGCCAAAGAACTGCTCAAAAAATCTTCTGTAGAGTATGAAAAGTTTAAATACCTTGAACTTGATGAGATCAAAAAAAATCTTAAAAAACTCGCTCAACAAGAAGCAAAAGACATGGATGAAGTAGCACTAATGGGGTATATGAGAAAAAAAGGGAAATTCTAAGACTCTATGAAGCAGACAATTTTATCTATTAAATCACTAGTATCCGATATACTTTGATTAAACAGAACCAATAGGAATATTATGAAACTTATTTTTATCTTATTATTGAATACCCTTTCTCTATTTGCACTTCAAACCAGCGATAAAACTTATGAATGTACACAAATTTTTCAAGAAAGAAAAGAAGAACTCATCTTAGAACTTGATCGTATTGATGAGCAGCGTCAAGCACTTGATGCACTCAAAATTGCGACCGATGAACTGCTCAATACCAAACAAGTTAAAGTAGATAAAAAAATCTCTGAGGTTCTTGAAAAAGAGCAGCTGATACTGGCTAAAGAGAAAAAAATAAAAAAACTTTTAGAAGAAAATCAAGCCGTATTAAAAGAGATAAAAGAGTTAAAAATGGATAAGGTTGCTCAAACATTTTCTAAAATGAAGCCCGGAAGTGCAGCTACTATCTTAAATGGTATGGACACCAATCAATCAGTAAAAATACTCTCTTCACTTAAACCAAAAACAGTTGGCAAGATACTATCTAAAATGGATCCATCAAAAGCCTCTACAATTACGGTTGAATTAACCACTTTCAAACAATAATTTCGCTAAAATACAAAAAAATTTTAGAGGCACTTCTATGAAAATTTCACTAACACATGTTCCACATATCTCAACAAAGATATCAATTGACCTTAGCCGTAGTGGTTACGTAACCATGACAGAGGGTTTAGAGCGTGTTGCACAAGAAGCTGAAAAAGTTTTAGAAGCAAGTGTTAAACTAGAACGCGCCTTAGATGAACGTGTTGAAGAGATTTTAGAAGAGCATATTGACGCTATTGATGATAACATGGCTGATGAACGTCAACTTTTTTATATGATTAAAAAGAAAATTGCACCAGAGTTTGGTGTATTAATGTCATATGAGGATCGTTTTTCTGATATCTCTCATAAAATTCTTGACGCCATTTATGAAGAAGATCTTATTGCTTATGATGTACCAGAGAACAAACTCAAAAATATTATCAATGATTCTCTAACTTCATATATTGCGGATAATGATGAAATTCAGGATGCAGTTATGACGAAAATTCATACTTACAAACGTAAAATTATTCCGGGAACAGATGATTTTGAAATTTTATTTGAGAAACTTTATAAAGAAGAACTAGAAAAGAGAGGAATGGCATAATGAGTAACTTAAAAACAGTAACAATTTATCTTGAAAATGGAACACTACTTCAAGCTAAAAGCTTTGGAGCAGACACTACACTTACTGGTGAAATTGTATTTAACACGTCACTAACAGGTTACCAAGAAATTATGTCTGATCCTTCATATGCAGGTCAATTTGTTACTTTCACCATGCCAGAGATAGGTAATGTCGGTGTTAATGATGAAGATATGGAGAGTCAAAGTGCGCATGCCAAAGGGATGATGGTACGTAAGTATCAAGATGCTTATTCAAACTTCCGTGCAGAAGGTTCACTCTCAGACTTTTTAAACAAATATAATGTCATGGGTATCTGTGATATTGATACACGTTATTTGACTAAAATGGTGCGTGATGAAGGTGCGATGATGATGATTGCTTCAACGCAAATTCATGATGAAGCTGAACTTAAAGCACTCCTAGAAAAAGCACCTCGTATAGAAAACATCAACTACATTAAAGAGGTCAGTACTAAAGAAGCTTACGTTCATCCACATGGAACGTATGACTCATTTAACTTCAAGTACAACGAATCACCTGTAGCAGAAGCAAAAATTTTAGCCTTAGATTTTGGGGTTAAGAAAAATATTTTAAATGAACTAACACAAGCTGGTTTAGAAGTAACGGTTACACCAAACAATGTTAAAGCTGAAGATATCATTGCACAATTTAAAGAGAAAAAAATTGATGGTGTATTTTTATCAAATGGTCCAGGAGATCCTTTGGTTTTAAAAGAGGAACAAACAGAGATTAAAAAACTAATTGCTGCTAAAGTACCTATGTTTGGAATCTGTTTAGGTCACCAACTTTTATCAATTTCACACGGATATGACACTTATAAATTGCCATTTGGACACCATGGTGGAAATCATCCAGTTAAAAACTCTGAGACAGGAATGGTAGAGATTACAGCACAAAATCATAACTATAATGTTCCTGATAACATTACTGATATCGCAAAAGTAACCCACACCAACCTTTTTGATAATACCATCGAAGGTCTACGTTACAACGATGCACCGATATTTTCTGTTCAACATCACCCAGAAGCAAGTCCAGGACCAAAAGAGAGCCAATATATCTTTGGTGAATTTTTAACACTCCTTAAAAACTCTTAATCCTTTGATAGAAGTATATACTTCTATCTACATATAATCTTCCCTTAACACTCTTGTAACAATAATATCTTATACTTATAAAAACAATAAGGTCCTTCATTTATGAACGCTATCGAACTTACCACTATTATCAGTTTTGCCCTCTTAGGTTCTGTTGGTCACTGTATTGGCATGTGTGGAGGCTTTGTTCTTACTTACACCACTGCTAAAATTAATCCAAATATGTCAAAACGCCAACAAAGTATATATCATGGTCTTTACAATATTGGTCGGGTTGTTTCTTACATGATTTTAGGTGCTGTTTTTGGCTACTTTGGATCACTTTGGGACATCTCACCACTTGCACGCGCACTTATGTTTGGTTTTGCCGGTGTCTTAATGATACTTATGGGTATCTCTTTTGCGGGAGGCTCCAAGTTTCTCACGTCTTTAGAATATCCTATCGCTCAACAAGGATGGTTCAAGCGTATTTTTAGTGCCCAGTTACGTACACCCACTGCCAAAAGTTTTTTTGTATTAGGGATGCTTAATGGTTTGGTTCCCTGTGGTTTAGTCTACACCATGCTGGTAACTGCAACGACGACGCAATCAGCACTTTGGGGTGCAGCAGTAATGGGAATATTTGGGATTTTTACCATTCCAACCCTCTTCTCTTTGGCCTTTGTTGTTGGTCTATTTTCACAAAATCGTTTTAGACAAACCATGATTCAATTTGCCGCACTCACCATTATTCTATTTGGTGGATGGACATTAATGAAAGCCTATATGCAGTTTGATTATTACCTGAACACCTCTGTTGAGAAAAAAGTAAAAGATGGCGCAGTCAATATGAAATGTGGTTCAGATATGAAATGTGCTGCGGGTAAATGTGGCATGGGTAAGTGTGGTGGAGAGTAAAAATATCGAACTATTTCAACGCTCTTAAATACCCCTTAGCTAAGATATTATTTGGATCTAAAATAATTATATCTTCATAAGTACTTTTTGCCAATTCTACCTCCTTTTGTAGTTCATAATATTGCGCCAACTCTTCTAAAAAAGGGACTCCAGTTGGATACAGCGCCAACATTCTATAAACCAAATTTTTACCTGCTGAATACTCTTTATTTAAACGTAATACACGAGTAAGATAGAGATTCGCATAATAATTACTCAAATCAAGCTTCAAAACCTCATAAAGTATCTTCTTTGCGTCCCCATAAGCATGTTTGGCCATATATACCTGAGATAGCCCTAGTTTAGGCTCGATTGCATTTTTTGCACTACTTATCGCTTTTTGATAATGTTTTATAGCATTATTGTAATTTCCAACAGATCCTAATGGGTTTGATAAGTCACTAAGCTGTATATCATCTTTAATAATCGTTGCTGCTCTTGTTGAAGAGTTTTCTGAAAACGTCATTGAAGGTGACGTTAGGGTCGTTAAAGGCGATACCCTTTGGGGTATCGCTTCGCGTTATAAAGATAGTGCTCATAGCATGGCTC